>CAIZLM010000071.1 GCA_903933805.1 uncultured Bacteroidota bacterium
CGTAGCGCTGCTACGGCCTACAAAAATCCGCTTCGTCTGGCAAAAAATGGTCACTTTTTTGTCTCAGACGCGACCACGCTAACCAGTTACAAATAAAATTTGAATTTTTTCGTATTTTTGTTTTAAAATTTAGTGGAATGGCAAAAAAGTTAGTTCGCCTCGATTGGGCGATGAAAAAAAGGTCATTTCCATCACCATTGCCTATTTCGACTTAGGACAAGGGAAAGATTACATCTATCATGGCACAACCGTTTTTAATGGTATCCAAAAGGGCGACATCCTTGGGCTTTCTGACAAGCAGGTGCGCACCACTTGGGATGCCGAACAAGAGAAGTGGTATATTTCTATTGTGGATGTGGTTGCTGTATTGACTGAAAGCAGAGAAGTTCGCAAGGAGCTAACGGACGAATGGAAAAGCAGAGGCCTAAAAGAAGGTCAGCAATTTGTAACCCTTACCGATATTATCACCAAAGCGTGGACGGGTAAAACCACCAAAGAATACAAGGTGCTGAAAGGCTTAAAGAAAGAAAACCTGCGTGACAATGACCAATACCGAATTGATATTGAACATGCTTGCCGAAGCTTCAACCAACGACCATTCGTTTATTCGAAGTAGTCGCCACTCAAAAAGCACTCCAAGAACGGCACAAGGTTTGTGAACAAAATCCGCGCCTGCAATACACCCCAATGAGTACGTTATAGTTAACTCAAAGTGGTTGTGAATGACGTTTGATTGCAATCAAATCATCAACATCACTTTAATCAGAGCCTAACAGCAGTACCTTACAACAATGTCAGCAGAAAATAATAGTCTCCCGGAAGAAACCATCCCTCCCTACCGGTGGCGCTCAGGCGATGTTCACACCATAGAACGGGAACATTACCTGAAAAAACACCGCCAGGCCAATGGAATCACCGAAGAGCCAACTCCTGACAACCTCTCTGGACTCTGTATTTCAGGAGGCGGCGTCCGATCTGCTACACTCGGCTTGGGAATGCTACAGGCATTCATCAAAGGCAAGAAGTTGAAGTATTTTGACTACCTCAGCACCGTTTCAGGCGGTGGATACATTGGGGCCTGCCTGAGTTCCCTGATGAGCGAAGAACCAAAACGCCGGGATAAAATATGGAACAATAGCCCTAGAACCCCCATCGAAAACCACAATACCAAATTCGACGTAAGCCAAATCGGGCTCGAAGAACACAACGCCCTGTTTACCCGCGCACCTTACGAATACCCCAATATTGAAGATGGCAAACTGACAACAAAGCACCAACTCATCCACCTCCGAGAACACGGTGAATACCTGACCCCCCACAAAAGCATCAAAGATTGGGATGTACACCGGCTCCTGGGAGCCCTGTTTGGAGGTATTGTCACCAATGTCTCAACCTTTTTCTTGTTCCTCACCGTGGTGGTACTGCTACACCATGTTATGCTGGCCTGGATGTCTGGCGATCAATTTATCGAAACCCTGCAACGACCAACCGCCAAAGTCAACCAATACCTGTTAGAGCAGCACGATCGGGCAGTAGCTCACTTTGAACACAGCCCCTTTCATGCCGACAAAACACCGCCCTCCTTTGATTACAGTGCATTATATACCCCCCTAGACCAAGTGTACAAGGGAAATGCCTGGCAAAAACTGAGTACGGCAGCCCAACTAAAAGCGTGGGCCATTTACAGTTTTGAGCCCCAATTGGCCCTGGTATTGATCGGATTAAAAGATCAATGGAAAATTCCGCTGGCGTTTGGCCTGCTCGGGTTTTTATTCGCCGGACTGTTCATTTTTTGGTCCCGACGGCTTCCGTTCATCATCGCAAAACAAGAACAAGAGGAACAAAATTACCAAGGAAAAGCACCCAACAACAAAACATACCGCCGTAAAGGCGAAGAAAATATGCTTGACTTGGTGGGGCGACGAATCATTCGATGGTATTATCACATCGGGCTGTGGGGCATTCCTTTGTTAGCATACGTGGTTACTGCTTATTTAAACGCCCACTCAGAGAATTTCAATTATTTTGTGATGTTGGCCTTGCCGCTGTGCTATGCCCTTGGCTTGTTTTTGGGCTTACATGCGATGATTTTCTTGTATTTTATCAACAATGGGACCGAACGCGTCAGCGGTTGGCTTTACCGGTCCTTTTACACCGGAATGCAAGGAGGGGCTTTTCTGATGGTGATCATCACTTTTCTTTTCCCGTTGGCCATCATGATGTTGTTTGGCGATCACGGACTCGCCATCAAGTTGTCTTTGTCCTTTCTACCTGTCTTGGTTGCCTACTTTTTCACCATGCAGTCGCTGGGTGGGCGTGCCGGCACCGACGGATTCATAAAAACCCTGATCCGAAGGCTTCAAATGCCCCTACTCAACCTTTCCATTTTCCTTTTCGTTGGACTGGCTTTTGCCTGGATTTCCCAGGGACTTTTTTCGCTTGAACAACACCTATTGAACAACTGGGGACCAGAAATTGCTGTCTGTAATAACTGGAACCGTACCGATGTTGTGATTACCCTGTTTTTTATTGCCCTAACGTTGCTGCTGATCATGGGATTTGCC
>CAIZLM010000072.1 GCA_903933805.1 uncultured Bacteroidota bacterium
ATGAATCCCTGAAGGGTGTATTCTTTGTCCGCTGTCCACGTGGTGTTTGTGGTAATATCCGTGGACACTGACACCTGACCAGGCGTTGGCGCTGGCATACAACCTGCGTCAGCCCATTTTGACCACGGGCAAGACCAGTCGCCTGACGGACCAAACGCACCTGCATAACTTACGGGTGTAAAAAATGCATCCGAGATGCGTGGGTCACTGGTAAAATTGGCGCCATTCAGCACCGGAGATCCGGGTGCAGGGCGTGGATTTGGCAAACTGATGTTGAATGGATCAACCAATTGTGCGTCGCCGGCGTTGGTGCTGGCAGTAATCGCATTGGCACCAGCGTACGTGGTAATGTTGAAGCCTGTCGTAGCGTTCGTGCTAAGTGGCGTCGTCATCCCGTGAAAGTAAGAGTTACGCACGATTTGACGGCCTGCCGCTGCATTGTTGGCGGTAGAGTCTCCGTCTATGAAAAGACCAACAGGATACGCTCCAACTTCTACAGAGTTGAAAATCGCCAACTCTGTGTTCCTGCGCAGGTGTGCTGCGCGCTTGTAGTTTGCATTAACAGTGCCGGATGGGCCTACAACGGTTACGTTCGAGAACGTCGCCTTGGTTTTTGGTGTCGTGCCGTCACCAGCTGCATTGTTGTCTGATTCAAAACCATTCGAGCCACTCACGTCGGCAACCTGTGGGTCACGAACTGAAAGGGCAAACTGTATTTTACCGGCATAACCGTTGTCGGTGTCAAAATCATCATCCAGTGCGCGATACGCGATCAAGTGCTTGGCGTTCACCGTGCCACCGAACCATTCAAATGCATCGTCTCCAGCGTACGATACCTGTACGTTGTCCACGATTGTCTTGTTTCCAACAGCACCAAACGTGATACCATTGATCTCGTTGTTGGGCTGGAAAGCGATACCGGGGTATTCAACACGCACATAGCGCAGGATACCGGAGTTGTCGTCGTTGACAGCACCGCCTGGCTGGTCGCCACCGCCGTAAAGGCCCTTCGCGGGGTCAAGACCACCTTCAATGAAACCCAGACCCGCTGTACCGCTGTACACTTGGTTGGTTTGGGCCTTACCCAAGAGAATCAAGCCGCCCCAGTCGCCGTAGCTTGGTGATGCTTCATTGCTGGTGAATACAATTGGCTCACTGGCTGTACCATCAGCAACGATTTTAGCGCCGCGGGTGACGATCAGTGCACCTTTAGAGCCTTTGTCGCCTTTGATAACCGTACCTGGCTGGATGGTCAACGTAGCGCCATCGGTCACGTACACGAAACCGGTGAGCAAATAGGTGTTATCTTTTGTCCAGGTGGTGTTCACAGACAGGTCTCCAGTGACCACTACTTGTGCGCTGATTCCAGCGCAAAAAGCCAAAAGAAGTGCAAAAAGTACAATAGTTTGTTTCATAAATTTTGGACGTATAAATTTGGATGAATTGCACCGCAAAGGTCGTCCTGTAAAGATAGCCGCTGGAAAGTGTAGGTTAAGTATAGATTAAGAAATTGTTACCTGCTATTGATGTAATCAGGCAAAAGCCTTTTCGACGGCAGAGGCAGAGGTATTATCGATTAAAATAACCTCAACTGCGATGCACTGCGGGAATATGGAATTTTTTGAGCCAGACCGCGTTCCACCCAAGTTTTTACCAAAACAGCATACTTGCCCTCCTTGGAGAGAAAATTTAATCCATCGCCGTAACCACCCAAGAAGTGACCTTTCACCATTTGTTCAGTTGAATGGCAATGTGTTGGGATGTGGGTGTAACGAGTATTTTTGTTTCGTTCCAGGTGGGCGCCCTGAATTTTGGGCGTGCATTGTTCGAAAACCCGTAGGGCTCTGTGGGTATTCCGACGAGATTGGTGTCCAATTTTCCGTTTCCATTCAGGTCATGGAAACAACTGATGGCATACGAACCCACTGGAAGTTGTGGGATAGTTACGTCCAAAGAGCCTGTTTGATACACCGGAAGTATGCGGTGGGCCCGCATTTTGCCCACCTGTAAAAAAGCGTCCTCCTGGTCGTACACCGCGATGAGGATTTGGCCTGTGGTCTGTTGGACATTGCTGATGGTCAGGTGCACATCAACACCAGCCCCGGTGTTGAGAAACCAAAGAATAAGTGCGATCATAGTCAGTCAGGTCGTAAAATAATGGTGAATAAAGGTAACCCGTTGGGTGGCCGCGTCTGAGAAAAAAGTCGCTTTTTTCGCGCGTCAGCGTCCCATCCAAACAGTCACCTCTAAACAACAGATCATCTGATTCGTTGTTTAAGCATTATTGTTGAAGCAGATCATTATAGCGGCAGGGCAGAATACCGTTCGATAAATGCTTTCAGTTCGTCCACCATAGTCGGCGAGCCGATGGCGATGGTGCAACGTTGGTGCAAATCGTGGGGCGTCACTTCGAGGATCCGTTTTAGCTGGGTGTTCATGGCTTTCCCGCCGGCTTGTTCGATCAGCATGGCGAGTGGGTTGCATTCGTATAGCAGGCGGAGTTTCCCCTTGGGATATTTGCGGGTACTTGGGTAGAGAAAAATACCTCCTTGAATGAGGATACGGTGGACATCACTCACCATGGAGCCTATGTACCGCAATCCATAATTTTGGTCGGAGCAATTGTCGATATACCGGCGCATTTCCAGGTCAAACTTGGAATAGTAGCCTTGGTTCACAGAGTAGGTTTGGCTATTTTCGGGAATGCGCATGTTGCGGTGGCTGAGGCAAAACTCTCCAATACTTGGGTCGAGGGTAAAGCCATTGACGCCGCGTCCGGTGGTGTACACCAGCATGGTGGAAGTACCGTATAGCACATACCCTGCGGCGACTTGTTTGGTTCCTGTCTGTAGAAAGTCATCGATGGTGGCGGGACCGCTGGGGTCACTTTTGCGACGGTAAATGGCAAATATGGTTCCCACCGACATATTTACGTCGATATTGGAGGATCCGTCGAGCGGATCGAACATGACGACGTAGTGGCTTGGTTTGGAGGTGACGGGAGGCACATGGATGATATTGTCGTTTTCTTCAGACGCGATGGCGCAGCACTCGCCGGAATTTTGGAGGCACTCGATAAGCCTTTCATTGGCATAGACATCAAGCTTTTGTTGGGTGTCACCGCTTTGGTTTTCGCCGCTATCGGCCATACCGAGGATGTTGACGAGACCGGCTTTATTGACTTCCCGGTTGATGATTTTAGCGGCAACGCCAATGTCGCGCAACAGTCCTGTGAGTTCGCCTGTGGCGTAATCGAAGTCTTTTTCAGAGCGCAGGATAAATTCATCGAGCGTAACGATGCGGTTGTTGGGGATATTGGCGGACGAAATTTGGGATACGCTGTTGAGCGCAGTTTTTTTAAGAGCGGCAGTGGCCATAGAGTGGTGGTGTGGGTGGTGGTGGATAGATTTGGCGTTTCAAAGATAGGTAAAAACCCTTTTGGTCATTGGTTTAAGAATAGAATATCAGCAATACCGTTATCTTTACCTATTGCGGCACGAAGCAAACTGGGAATATGCAAAAGAGATATTTTAAGATAATTTGGCTGTTGGTATTTTTGTGTGGCTGCCGGCCGTCGGCGCCGGAGGAAATACCGCTGCCCACAAGAATTTGTATACGCACCTCTCACCACGGCCAACCGATTCCCCATGCAACGGTGTGGGTAAAATACCGGGCGGATTCTTTCCCGGGATATGATCAGCCTGCGAGCTATTTTGATGCTTCGTTTGAAACGGGCGCGGATGCGAGGGGGTGTATTGAGCCTGTTCCGGAGGGGCGGCATTGGTTGATTGCGTTTGGGTATGACAGTCTGCATTACCCAAACTACGTGTATGGAAGTATGTTGGTGGATGTTTACTTGGGCATCAAACCGGTGATCGACACCACGCTGTTCGTTTCGGAGTAGTGGGCGTGGCAGCAGTCGCCGCTACTTGATTTCTCGGCAGCAAAACTTGATTTAGGATTGTTGTCGGTTTGGGTGCCAGTGGGTGGGTGGATAATTTACCCGGAACACGTTGCCCGGAACAAAAAAAGCCCGTTGCAACGACATTGCAACGGGCTTTGGCAGCAGCGAAAGGGTGCTTGCCTATCTTTTATCAATTTTTTGAGTCGTCAGGATATGCTTTCCCTTGTCGATCATTTGCACGAGGTAAACGCCTTTGGGGAGATCACCAACGTAGTGGTATTCGCCCTTGAGGTGTTCGAAAGATTTAACTTTTTTACCCACCAAGTTGAATACCAGTATCTGTAGAACGAGGTCATTGTTGTCGTGCACGGAGATGTTGTCGATGGCAGGGTTTGGGAACACAGAAAGCTCAGGTTTTAGTGGGCCGACGTGTTGGGCATGGAGTGAAATACCACCCAATAATAGTGCAAAGGCGAGTAAAAATTGTTTCATATACAAGTGATTAATTTGTTGATTGGGCAAAAAAGATTAGAAAAATCGGTTTGAGAAACTTGGTGGCAGGCATTTCCACCGAAACAAGGCCCAATTTAAGGATAATAAATACGGGGATCAAAATTTTATTCGGAAGGTTCACCAAATTTTAACGTTTGACCGACAATAAACGCGGCCCCTTGTTTTCCGTTTTCCCTAAAATATTACCTATCCCTTCCTGAAACCAACCGTTCGTCGCGATTTCCCTCCAGTAGATCAAAATAGCGCATACGCACATATTTTTTTCGTTGTACCACCTGGGTAATGCTCACGGTTTGTACGCGGCCCTCCCGCTGCATGACAAAATCGTAATCGGGGTCACCAACGCTACCCGACCGATGGAGCTGAATGATGGCACTCGGATTGGGTGCCTTGCCGGGTGGTAGTGTGGCAAGCCATTGGTGAAAAACATTCGCTCTTTTGACCTGCATGTCGGGTGGATAAAGCGTAGCCGAACACCAGAAATGCGGCTTGCTTGCCGGGAGTTCTTGGTAGAAACGGTGGGTGCCATCCCATCTAAATTCTACCACCGTGCCGGGTTGAAAAAACAAGAGGGTAAAGGGTTCTATGCCATCCAACGCGTATTGTTCAAAAAAAACCGCCGGTTGAGGCTCCTCAAAGAAGTCGAGCAACATGAGCCCGCGACTCCGGCGGTATGGGGGAAGGTGTTGGTGTTTGTCAAAAGCACCATTGAGCAAACACGCTGTTTTGCCATTTTCCCCGGCCACAATCCAGGTACCCCCGGCTTTGGCATCCCTGGGGAACAGCACCTTAGAACCACCCTTCACCTCCGTCTCCTCAATCGAGAAAGTTGAACGGGCGGGTGCCTCGTCGCGGTTGTGGGTAATCGTAAAGCCACCGCGGGTTGGCAGATAGGTGACGGTACACATGAATCTAGGGGTTAAAGGGTCCGAAGCATTAAGCCGGCTTCCTGTACATGGCAAAATTTGCCAAGCCCAGTCGTTGTAAAAAATGGCCGACAGAAACCCTTAAAACGCCCAACCCATACGTCATACTGCGTCGAAAATTAATACTGGAAGCCTCTTCAAAGTACTTTGTTGGACACGTTACCTCGCCAATATCAAAACCGGCGTAAACGATCTGGGACAGCATTTCATTGTCAAAAACAAAATCATCTGAGTTTTCATTGAAGTTGATGCCCTCCAAAACGGCTCGCCCGAATGCCCTGTATCCCGTGTGATATTCTGAAAGTTTGTAATTGATCAGGATATTTTGGAATAACGTGAGAAAACGATTGGCGATGTATTTGTAGAGCGGCATACCACCTTTTCGGGCGCCAATGCCCAAAATTCGCGATCCAAGCACCACGGGATACAGCTCTTCCCCGATGATATTGACCATGCTTGGGATCAATTTGGGGGTGTACTGGTAATCTGGGTGCAGCATAATCACAATATCGCCGCCAATTTGCAAGGCTTTGTTGTACAGTGATTTCTGATTGCCCCCATACCCCTTATTTTTTTCGTGCACGATCACGTGTTGTATGCCCAAGCTATGGGCGAGTGCGGCGGTGTTGTCGCGGCTGTTGTCATCGCAGAGGATAACCTCATCCACCAGATCGAAAGGAATCTCCCGATAGGTTTTTTCGAGGGTTTTAGCTGCATTGTAAGCAGGCAATACGACTACGACTTTTTTTCCTTTGTACATTTGAAATGAAGGGTGGTAGTGATCAATGGTATTACTGTTCTTTTTCAGCAACGTCCTCTGCTGTGGCCGGTTCTTCCGATGCTGCTGAGGCGTCCGCTTCCAATTTTGCTTCCTGTAAGATGCCATTTGCGTGCATAAAATTGTACCATTTTATACATTTTTTGATGTCGTTGATGTGCACCCTGTCACGGTCGTGGGTGGGCAGTATTTCGCTGAAATAATCGCGCAAGACGGCACCTGCTGCATTGATATCGGCTGGTGGCAAGGTTTCATGCACATCGAACATTTTTTCAAAAACATCCACCAATGGCACCGTGTCTTCTCCTGCTTCGGAGTAGGTATAAATAGCCACGGTGGCGAGGGGCGTCACCTGCCCTTGACGAGCCGACACGAAACGTGTACGGCCCTCTTTTCGGTCTTCAATGATCACGCCATCGGCGCGGCTCGCGATGAGCTTGTGCACGCCGGGAATACCCGACACGACGAGAAATTTGTCTAAATTCATTTTTTTATACATTAAAAGAGGCCCGGACCATCCCAGTACCTCAACATGATGATCAGAAATACCATCTGGCACCTCCAAGTGTTAAACGGTCATGATTTCCTTATCTTTGGCAACGACCAACTTATCAACCTGCTCTACATATTTGTTGACAAGTTCTTGTAATTCTGCTTCTTTGCGCTTGCCCATATCTTCTGGCAGACCATCTTTGACGGATTTTTTAATCTGATCAAGGACTTTTGGTCGGGCGCTGCGCACACCAACTTTGGCTTCTTCACCGGCATGTTTGGCTTTTTTCACCAACTCCCGGCGGCGCTCTTCGGTGAGTGGTGGCACCGACAGACGGATCACTTCTCCATCGTTGGCGGGTGTGATGCCGAGGTTTCCATTGATGATAGAGCGCTCAATGGTGCCCAGCATTTTACGCTCCCAGGGTTGGATCAAAATAGTTCTGGCATCAGACACCTGTACGTTTGCGATCTGAGAAATGGGGGTTGGTGTGCCATAATAATCCACCAAAAGGTCATTGACCAGGGATGTAGAAGCTTTGCCGGTGCGCAATTTGGCAAGTTCATGGTTTAGGTGGTCGAGGGCTTTTTCCATGTAGCCCTTCGCTTCAGCGATTGATTTTTGTACTTCTTCCATAGTTTTTTTTGTTCGTTACGTCGTTGATTGGGGTTGCTTGAGACTATTAACCTCCAACGAGGAACTATTTCCGCACGCAAAGTTCATAAGTTTTATGAAAAACAATCTTTAAAAAGTGATGTGTTGTACCTTCGGCCTTGCCATGCCAGAATTGCAGGAAATAAAAACCACCCTTTCCAGGATAGATAAACTGGAACGAGAGATCGGTCTGAAGCAATTACAGATCAATAGTTTGCTGACCATCACGCAAGCCATCAATGAGAATGTGCCTGCAGATGACCTGTTTAAGATGTATGGGGCGTTCCTGCGTTTTGAAATGGCTATTCGCAAAATGGCGCTCTTTTTCCGCGAAGGTACGGCATGGGAATGCAAAGCGTCCTCTGGAGTTACCGAGGAATTGTTGAACAATGACATCAGCGATGATTTGGACCGTATTCGTACGACACAGGGGCTAGAAGACGCTGTTCAGCCGCTGTTTCGCGAATTTGACCTGGTGATTCCGGTGATGCACAAAAACACCGCCATTGCTTATGCCTTTCTGGGCGGCTTCCGCGACGAAGATGATGTGTACAGCAAGGTACAATTTGTCACCACCATCACCAATGTCATCACGGTAGCCATCGAAAACAAGCGCCTGTTTAAATCACAGGTACAGCAAAAGATTGTCAACCGAGAAGTAGAGCTCGCCGCTGAAATCCAGCAGGCGTTGGTGCCCAACCGCATGCCCTCCAGCGCCGCCTACCAACTTTCCAGCATTTATAAGCCCCACTTTGCTGTGGGCGGCGATTACTACGACGTGGTGGAATTCCCCGATGGAAAAATCGCTTTTTGCATCGCTGACATTACGGGAAAAGGGGTGTCTGCCGCCCTGCTGATGGCCAATTTTCAGGCTAATTTTAGAGCCCTCGTTTCGCGAAGGCCCGCTTTGGAAGAGTTGGTAACCGACATGAATTCAGCCGTTTTCAACGTCACCAAAGGCGACAAGTTCATTACTTTTTTCGTCGCCAAATACGACTCCATTACCCGTACTTTGCACTATGTCAATGCCGGTCATACACCCCCCATTCTCGTCATCAACGGTGAAGCTATTCCGCTCAAAAATGGCTGTACCTCCCTTGGATGGCTACCCGAATTGCCTTTTCTTGAACTTGGTGGTGTCTGCCTGACCGGCGAAGCCATTATTTTTTCTTATACAGACGGCCTGACAGAAGTGCGCAACAGCAAGGGCGAAGAGTTTGGGGAAGACAACTTGATTGCGTTTTTGCTGGATCATGCCAACTTGGATGCAAAAAATATCAACGACGATCTTTTGGGCCACGTGGAAGCGTTTCGGGGCCGTGAGCCCTGGCCCGACGACATCACTGTATTGACCTGTAAGGTTTTTTGATCAGGGGCAATATCCGCTACCGACCCTCACCTGCTAAGCGTTCACCATGAAGCACAACGAGCCATTCAAAGTATCTGTCAACGGACAACACCACTTTGATCTCCACCCGACAGAAGCCCAAGAACTCGATATCGTACCAGACTCGGACGGTCGGTTTCATATATTACACGACGGAAAATCGTACCAAGCTGAAATCGTAGAAATAGACCACACAGCAAGATTTATTGTTGCCAAGGTCAACGGAACACGGTTTTCCATCAGCATCGCCGACCATTACGATCGATTGGTACTACAACTCGGCCTCAGCATGGGCGGCACCCAAAAAGCCAATATCGTGAAAGCTCCCATGCCCGGATTGGTGCTAAATCTGCTGGTGGAAGCAGGTCAATTGGTATCCAAAGGCGATCCCTTGCTCATTCTGGAAGCCATGAAAATGGAAAATGTACTCAAAGCAACCGGCGATGGACGCGTGAAAAGTGTGCACGTACAAAAAAGCGCGGCTGTGGTGAAAGGGCAACTACTGCTTGAAATGGAGTAGTTATTCTCCCAATTCTCGAATGGCCAGCCAACTCATCAATCCCACACCTGTTTCGAGTGCCGATTCATCAATGTCGAAGGTATCTGTGTGTATGGGCGATGTAATGCCGCGCGCAGGATTGCCGGTACCCAATCGGTAAAAACAGGCGGGCATCGCTTGTGAAAAATACGCAAAATCTTCGGCCGTCATGCGCATTGGCAAGTCAACAACCTTGTCTTTCCCCAGAAATTCAATGGCCCAGGTTTTAGCCCTCGCCGTCAATTCCTCGTGGTTGAACAACACCGGGTATCCTTTCATGACGTGAAATTCACAAGCGCCACCCATGCCTTTGGCGATACTTTCCGCTACTTTTTTCATCCTGCGGTGCGCCTCCTGACGCCAACTTTCATTCATGGTCCGGAATGTCCCCTCCAGTTTTACTTCATTGGGTATAATATTGGTGGCCCCCCCCGTGCTATTTATTTTTCCAAACGTTAACACCGTTGGTATGCCGGGGTCGGCGTAACGACTCACAATTTGTTGCAGGGCGACCAGTATCTGGGCTGTCATCATCACAGGGTCAATACATTCCTGGGGCATGGCGCCATGGCCCCCGCGACCCTTGACCGTCATGTATATTTCATCGGTAGATGCCATATACACGCCTGACTTAAGTCCGATCATGCCTGCTCGGAGGGGAGGGTACACATGTTGGCCGAAAATACTCGCCGGTTTGGGGTGCTCCAGCACGCCTTGCTTGATCATAATACTCGCCCCACCGGGCAATTTCTCTTCTCCAGGCTGAAAAATACACTTGACAGTGCCCTCAAACTGGTTGCGCAGTTCGTGCAATACTTTGGCAGTACCCAACAGCGAGGCCGTATGGGCATCGTGGCCACAAGCGTGCATAACACCTTCTTTTTGAGACTTATACGAAACATCATTGGCTTCCTGGATGGGCAGCGCATCCATGTCTCCGCGTAGGGCGACGATGCGTTTTCGGGGATTTTTTCCTTTGATCAGGGCCACCACGCCGTGTTCGGCGATACCATGTTGGTGTTCGATACCGAGCGCGGCCAGTTGCGCAGAGACGAACTGCCCGGTATTGATTTCTTGGAAGGAAAGCTCCGGGTTGGTGTGTAGGTGCCGGCGTATGGCCACCACTTCTTGGTGGTATTGATGGGCAAGTTGCTGGATTTTTTCTTTCATGGTGGGATGGTGTTTATACTGGCTCGTCGTCAGACAGGTAGGCGTTATCGCTGTCGGTTGGCTCTGTTGGGGCAACTTCCGCCGCGAAATACGCAGCCAATTTACCGGCTGCTGCTTTTCCCACAAGGGTTTCTATGGCCAAGGGTGTTGCTTCACGCACACGCTTGAGCGAACCGAAGTGTGCCAGCAGTTTTTCTGCTGTTTTTGCGCCTATTCCGGGTATATCGGTGAGGGATGTTTTGATAAAATTACGGCTGCGCTGGTCGCGGTGGAATGTGATACCGAATCGGTGTGCCTCGTCACGGGCTTGTTGGATGAGTTTGAGCGATTCCGATTTTTTATTGATGTGGGCCGGAACAGAATCGTCAGGAAAGAAAATTTCTTCCAAGCGTTTGGCAATGCCCACCACGGTAATCTGTCCTTCCAGTCCCAATGCCCGGATACTCTTCATAGCGGCACTCAATTGCCCTTTACCGCCATCAATGATGACAAGTTGCGGTAATCCCGCTCCCTCTGCGAGCAATCGCTTGTAACGACGGATCACAACCTCTTCCATGGAAGCAAAGTCATTGGGTCCCTCCACCGTTTTCACATTGAAATGGCGGTAATCGCGTTTGGACGGCTTGGCGTTTTTAAAAACCACACAACTTGAAACCGGGTTGGTGCCATGCAAATTTGAGTTGTCGAAGCACTCGATCCACAGCGGCGCGGCTTCCATGTGCAAGTCTGCCTGCAGGGTACGAAGAATACGCTCCGCACTGGTTTGTTTGCCTGTGGCGTTGATGGCCTGCTTCTTTTTTTGTAAGAGGTGGTACTGGACATTTTTCTCGGAGAGTTCGAGTAGTTTTTTTTTGTCGCCAATTTTTGGAACCGTGATGAGTATGGGTGTCTGCGGCGCAGGAGCTGCATCCGTGCGTCGAACGCCTTCCAACGGTTGAGCGGGGGGCAACACCACCTCAAAGGGCACTATAATTTCAGTAGTAATGTCTCCGAACCGTTCACGGAGGTGCTGAATAGCATATACCAGCAGCGTTTCGCGGTCTTCGTCGAGGTTTTTTGTGAGTGTCAGGGTGTACGTGTGGATAACGGCACCGTTGACCACTTTGAGGTAATTGACGAAAGCCTCCTTTTCATCGTCTGCAATGGAGAACACGTCAACATCACGGATGGCGGGATTGACCACCGTACTTTTCCCTTGATAGTCCTCAAAAAGCGCCAATTTTTCCTTCAACTGGTGCGCTTGTTCAAACTTCATCTCCTCGGCAGCGTGTTGCATTTCTGTTTTCAAGTGTGCCTTTACGGCCGAAAAATTTCCTTTCAGGATATTTTTAATCTGTTCAATTTTTCGGTTGTAGTCCTCTTCCGATTCATAGGCGATACAAGGTGCTGCGCAATTTTTTATGTGGTATTCGAGGCAAGGTTTGAATTTGTTTTTGGCAATATTTTCGGGAGAAAGGTGGAGTGTACAAGTCCGGAGTTGGAATAGTTTACGGATGAGTTCCGCAATTTGTTCTACGCGAAATTTTTGAAGGTAGGGTCCAAAATACGTAGATCCGTCTTTGATGGTTTTGCGGGTGAGAAATACCCTTGGGAATCGTTCGTACTTGATACAGATGTAAATGAGCGGCGACTTTTCATCTTTCAGCATCACGTTGTAGCGTGGTTGATGCCTTTTGATCAAGGTGTTTTCCAGCAACAATGCATCGTGTTCCGTTTCTACAATGGTGAATTCGATGTGGTCTGCATTTCGGACCAGCACTTTTGTCTTGGCAAGTTGGTATTTTTTTTCGCCGAAATAGGACAAAAGGCGGTTGCGCAGGTTTTTGGCCTTGCCAACATAGAGGATAATACCCGCAGCATCCACAAATTTGTAGATACCCGGGTCGGTTGGGATGGTGGGAGAGAATACCTTGAAATGATCGTTGGTCATGTTGTGGCGAAAATAGCGGGAAAAACCCTTACCGTGTCCGTGAAAAGCGAGACTTTGTGCCGCCTTACGCAAAACCCGTGTCGAACAATTAACCCGGCGCAATTGTTTGAGGAGTTATCTTTTTGATTTTTACTCAAAGTACCTGGTTAGATGATCGCGTCTGAAACAAAAAACGGGCCTTTTTGGGCCAAACAGCGCGCCAACCAACCAACTACGAATCAAAAAGTATTCCATCACCTTCCTCAATTCGGGGAAATAATTTGATCAAAATTTTCCAATGGGCGACAAACTTCTTCCTTACGACCCTTCCATCTTGAACCAACTTCCGGCCATCGTCAAAGCGTATCAGCTACCGGACACCCGAAAAGCAATGGTGCAAATGCTGACCTCCTTTGGCCCTTTTGTGGCCATTTGGATTGCTATGTATTTGCTGTTAGACGTTTCTTTCTGGCTTGTATTACCGCTTGCCGCGCTGAACGCCTTCTTTTTGGTGCGTATTTTCATCATTCAGCACGACTGTGGCCACCAATCGTTTACCCCTTTTAGAAAAACCAATGATATCATTGGTCAAGTATGTAGTTTTATGAGCTTTATCCCCTATCGCTATTGGGCAAAAAGCCATAATTTTCACCACGGGCACAATGGTATTCTGTGGGAACACCGGGACATCGGCGACATCGAATTGTTGACGGTCAACGAGTTCAAGGTTCTGTCGAAGTGGGAAAAGATCAAATATGCTTTTTTCCGCAGCGCGCCAATTCTTTTCATCATCGGTCCGATCTGGTACATTTTTGTGAACAACCGTTTGCCTTTGATTCGCTTGAAAGGCTGGGAACACGCACACCGCTCCTTGCTGATGAACAACATCATGTTGGTGTTGGTACACGCTGGATTGGTATGGGCCCTCGGTTTTAAGGCACTACTGCTGGTTCACTTGCCCATCATTGTCCTTTTTGGTATCATTGCCATCTGGTTTTTTTATGTTCAACACCAGCATGAAACGGCCTATAAGCAGTGGAAAGACAAATGGGACTACATTCGCGCTGCCGTACAGGGTAGCACCTACTACAAGTTGCCCCGTCTTTTTCACTGGCTAACCGGTAATATTGGCTACCACCACATCCACCACCTCAATCCGCTGGTACCGAATTATCAGCTGGCGCGCTGCCACCATGAGAATCCGATTATGGACAAAGTGGCCAACAGCATCACGTTTATCGAGAGCCTGAAATGTGTGGTCAACAAACTTTGGGATGAAGAACAGCAGCGTATGATCTCATTTCGGGAATACATGCGGCGCTACGGACAGAAAAAGCAGTCCACATAATTTGCAACTGGTTCGGTGGTACGCTGTCTGGTATTACGAGGCAACAACAAACATTTTTAGTGAAATTACCCATAAAAATGGGGCAGCGAGGATACAACCTTGCTGCCCCATTTTGTAACTGGTTAGATGGCACGCTGTCTGGCCCAAAAATGACCACTTTTTTGTCTCAGACGTGACCACGCTAACCAGTTACCCCATTTTTTACCAGGCCCACCAATCATCAAGCTACAATACACCCTCCATTTCTGCCGCCGGAACCGGTTCAATCTGCGCTTCTTCTTCTGGCGTATCAATGATATCCAGTTCAATTCGCAGGTTTTCGATGATAAACTCCTGGCGTTCAGGGGTATTTTTGCCCATATAATAATTGAGTACGTGGTCGAGGTTGGTATCTTCGGGGAGGATCACCGGGTCTAGGCGGATGTGTTCACCGATGAAGGCGCCAAATTCACTGGGACTTATTTCCCCCAAACCTTTGAATCGGGTAATTTCAGGTTTGCCCCGCAGTTTGTTGATGGCTTGTTGCTTTTCGGTTTGGGAATAGCAATAAAAAGTCTGTTGTTTGTCGCGGACACGAAACAGGGGCGTATCGAGAATATAAAGGTGCCCGTTGCGCACCAGGTCGGGAAAAAATTGCAAGAAAAACGTCAGCATCAGCAGTCGAATGTGCATGCCATCCACATCTGCATCGGTGGCAATCACGACGCGGTTGTAACGGAGGTCGTCCAGCGAGTCTTCGATGTTGAGCGCATGTTGAAGGAGGTTGAACTCCTCATTTTGGTACACAATTTTTTTGGTGAGGCCGTAGCAGTTGAGGGGTTTTCCACGCAGTGAAAATACCGCTTGACTGTCTACATTGCGTGCTTTGGTGATGGATCCGCTGGCAGAGTCCCCTTCCGTGATAAAAACGGTAGATGCCAGCTTGACTTCTTCTACTCCTTTTTCGTTGAGGTGATAGCGGCAATCACGGAGTTTTTTGTTGTGAACATTGGCGGCTTTAGCGCGTTGATTGGCTGTTTTTTTGATGTCCGCCAAGTCTTTTCTTTCACGTTCACTTTGAAGAATACGCGATTGGAGTGCTTTGGTGGTATCTGGGTTTTTGTGCAGATAATCATCCAGGGCCTTTCCGAGAAATTCTGTCATAAAAGTACGCACAGCAGGCCCATCCGGTCCCATGCGCTCTGATCCGAGGCGGGTTTTGGTTTGACTTTCAAAAACCGGTTCTTCCACCCGCACGCTGACGGCGGCGATGATACTCTCTCGGATATCTTTGGCGTCGTATTCTTTTTTAAAGTGGCCGCGAATCACCTTGACCAACGCCTCTCGGAACGCTACCAGGTGGGTACCGCCTTGGGTGGTATTCTGCCCATTTACAAAAGAATAGTACTGTTCGCCGTAGTGATTTCCGTGGGTAATGGCCACCTCAATGTCTTCCCCTCGCAGGTGGATAATGGGGTAGCGGGTTTCTTCTGAGCCCGTTTTTTTCACCAACAAATCGAGCAAGCCATTTTTAGAGACAAATGTTTTGCCGTTAAAATTGATGCGCAAACCTGCGTTGAGGTAAGCATAGTTCCAAAGCTGCTGCTCAACATACTCCGGCAGCCAGCGAAAGTTGCGAAAAAGACCGTTGTCGGGTTTAAAAGAGATCAGCGTGCCGTTCTCTTCTTTGCTTTGCTCCAACTTGCCTTCATTTTTTAGAATTCCAAAGTTGAACTCGGCTGATTTCGACTGTCCCTCGCGAAATGCCGTAACCTTGAAATATTCGGAAAGTGCATTGACCGCTTTGGTACCCACTCCATTGAGGCCCACCGATTTTTTAAAAGCTTTGCTGTCGTATTTGGCGCCGGTGTTGATCTTCGACACCACATCCACCACTTTGCCAAGCGGTATCCCGCGCCCAAAGTCGCGCACGGTCACGCCAGCATCGTTGATCGCGATGTCTATATTTTTTCCATAGCCCATGGCAAACTCGTCTATGCAGTTGTCGAGGACTTCTTTCACCAAGACATATATTCCATCATCGGGAGAGGAGCCATCGCCAAGTTTGCCAATGTACATGCCCGGGCGCAGGCGAATGTGTTCGCGCCAGTCGAGGGTTTTTACCTCATCTTCGGTATATCTAATTTCTTGCATCTCAGGTTGCTGTTTTTGTGCTCGTTCTTACCGTTGGAACGGGCGTAAAGGTCGTAGGAAAGCAGGGGTCACATTCACGCAAAGTACGGGAAAATTGGGTGTTTGGGAAGGGCCCTCTGAACACGGCACAAATATAAACAAATAATTACTATTAAAACAAAATGTTTTTAACGGGGATCAAATGAGGAAAACGGCCATTTGTTCGACTGCCTGAATCTGCACGTCGATATTATCGCGCATGGTGGTGGCAAGGGAGAGGCCGACATAATCGGCTTTTACTGGAAAAGATTTATGCTTTCTGTCCACGAGCACCGCTACCTCCACTTTTTTCGGCATGGCTTTGAGCAGGGGTTGTACAGCGTAAAAAATAGTGCGACCGGTATTGGCAACATCATCGACGATGATCACAGGTTTGTCGCGCACCACTTCAACAGGCAAGTCAATTGTTGGATCGTACTCAACGGGATTGGCGGGGTTGAGTCGGATACTTGTCAGTAAAATGGTGGTTGATTTGGGGACGATGGGCCGTAATTCAGCCAACAGAAGCTGCGCGAATCCCAAACCGTTGTTGTTCAATCCGGCGAGGATAATGGCTGGTTCTCCAAAATTATGCTCCAAAATTTCGATGGCAATGCGCTTGATTTTTTGGCGAATCTGTCGGTCGTTGAGAATTTGCATGGTTCAAATAGATGAAGCTACGGAACGTGGTTGGGTACTATTTGCTGCAAAAGTCCACTTCTTGTTGCATTTAATGTGGTTTATTTTGAATTTTAACCCTGTGTTAAGCGAATTGTTTATTGAGAACTTCACCTTTGCGTCTGATCTATTTCATTTTATTGGTAAAATTCGTTGAAATGCACAAAACAATACTTCGACTACTCGTGCTTATACTGTTCACAACAGTAAGTTTTTTGCAGTCGGCCAACGCCCAGCAATCTGTTGCTAGGCGTTGGAATGAACTACTGTTACAAGCCATTCGAGAAGATTTTGCCCGACCTCCCATTCAGGCCCGTAACCTTTTTCACACTTCGATGGCGATGTACGATGCATGGACTGTTTACGACACCACCGCTGAGACGCTTTTATTGGGAAAAACATACGGTGGGTATTATTGTCCGTTTGAGGGTATTTCGGCGCCTGCCGATGTGGAGGCTGCCCGACGGGAAACGATCAGTTATGCAGTGTATCGGATACTTTACCGCCGTTTTCTGTATTCTCCCAATGCTTTTTCCAGTATATCCCGATTCAGCAGCTATATGTCAGAACTGGGCTACGACCCCAATTTTGTTTCCATCGATTACGGGTCAGGATCGCCGGCAGCCTTGGGCAACTACATTGGGTACTGTGTTCTGTCATTCGGTCAATCTGACGGATCCAATGAGCAGGGCAACTACGCCAACACCACTTACACACCGGTGAATCCACCCCTGGACATGGCCTCCTCCGGCAATCATACCATGGTGGACCCCAACCACTGGCAACCCCTAAACTTGCCAGGCGCCATAGATCAAAACGGCAATCCTGTACCGTCTATTCAAAGATTTCAAAGCCCGGAATGGGGGCGCGTGGTGCCCTTTGCCATGACGCCCTCCGACAAAGACACCTTTCAGCGCAACGGCGTTAACTGGTACGTGTACCACGACCCGGGACCACCGCCCATGTTGGATACGACAGCCAATGGCGATGCTTCCGAAACATTCAAATGGAACAATGCTTTGGTGGTGGCTTGGAACGCCCAACTCGATCCAACCGACAGTGTGCTCTGGGATATTTCTCCGCGCGGAATCGGCAACAACCAAATGCCTTTCCCCCAAACACTCGCCGAATACCAAGCGTTCTATGATTTTAACAACGGTGGCATGACGGGAGCAAACGGACATGCCCTCAACCCAAAAACAGGACAGCCATACGCAGCACAGGTGGTGCCCAGGGGCGACTACACCCGTGTTCTGGCGCAGTTTTGGGCCGATGGACCCAACTCAGAAACACCTCCGGGACACTGGTTTGCTATTTTTAACACCGTCATGGACCATCCAGACTTCGTGCGAAAATTCAATGGGAAAGGCGGCGTGCTGCCCCGCTTGGAATACGATGTAAAAGCTTATTTGGTATTGGGTGGCGCTGTCCACGATGCTGCCATTGCCGCTTGGGGCATAAAAGGCTGGTACGACAACGGTCGCCCCATTACCAACCTCCGCTACATGGCCGACAAGGGGCAAAGCAGCGACCCAGATCTACCCCATTACCACCCTGCCGGTGTACCAATCGTACCCGGCGTTATTGAGCTGGTCCAAGCGGGTGATCCACTGGCTGGCGCAATTGGTGAAAATATTGGAAAAATAAAGTTCTACACTTGGCGCGGCCCTTCGTACATCAACGACCCAACGACAGATATCGCTGGAGTGGGCTGGATATTGGCTGAAAACTGGTGGCCCTTTCAGCGAAAAACATTTGTAACCCCCCCATTTGGCGGTTATATTTCAGGTCACTCCACCTATTCCCGTTCAGCGGCAGAAGCCCTGACGCTCCTCACCGGAGATGCCTATTTCCCTGGAGGAATGAGCGAATTTCACGTGGCCGCCAACAGCGGCTTTTTGGGCTTGGAAAAAGGACCAAGCGTGGACGTAACCCTTCAGTGGGCTACCTACCGAGATGCCTCCGACCAAACAAGCCTGTCACGTATTTGGGGCAGCATCCACCCCCCCGTTGACGACATCCCAGGAAGGATTGTCGGCGCACAATGCGGCATTGGATCATACAACGCTGCAAAAGCACTGTTTTACAACGATGTGGACGGCGATGGTTTCTTCAGTTTTGAGGATTGTGACGACGCAAACCCCGCCATCTTCCCGGGCGCAACTGAAATGTGCGACGGCATTGACAACGACTGCGATGGACTCATAGACAACCACCTCATCACCACGACCTATTACGTTGATGCAGATGGCGATGGGTTTGGGGCTGATTTGGGGGTCATAGACACCTGTCTTGTCGCTGCCCCCGCAGGTTATGTTACCAACAATTTTGATTGCGACGACCAGAACCCGGCCATTTATCCCAATGCAACTGAAATTTGTGATGGCATCGACAACGACTGCAACAGCTTGGCAGACGATGGTTTAACCTTCTTTACCCATTACACCGATGGTGATGGCGATGGTTTTGGTGATGCCACTGCGCCCATTTCAACCTGTATCAACCAAGCTCCGGTCGGTTATGTGGACAATGGCCTTGACTGCGACGATGGCAACCCAGACATCAATCCGGGAGCAGCGGAAATGTGCGATGGGATCGACAACAATTGCAACGGCATGGCCGATGAAAACCTCGAGATCTTCACGTATTACCGCGATCAAGACGGCGACCAATTTGGCGGACAGGATCTACTGATCACCTCTTGCCAAACCGGGATACCGGCAGGTTATGCCGGTAACAATGCCGACTGCGACGACACGAATCCCGAAATATTTCCCGGTGCGCCTGAATTGTGCGACGACCTCGACAACAACTGCGATGGCGCCATTGACGAAAATTTGACCATTTATGCCTACTACACAGATGGCGATGGCGATGGGTATGGTAACCCGGCCAAAGGCTTTACCTCCTGCCTGTTCCCGGCACCCATCAGTTTTGTGGACAATGGGCTTGACTGCAACGACGATGACCCGGAAATACACCCAGGCGTAGCCGAGGTGGCAGGAGATGGCGTGGACAACAATTGTGATGGACTGGTGGATATATCAGCCACCCGCAATCCGATGTCGGTGGCCAGGGTATTCCCCAATCCTGTTCAGGATATCCTGCGCATCGAAGCCGATGTGGAGGGTGTCCTGCACTATGAGGTTGTCAACGCCAGTGGGCAAAGGGTAGAAAGTGGTGACGCAACATTCCGCCGGGGCGTTACCACCCTTCCTTTTGACCGGGAAATACCGGGTGTTTACGTCCTCCGGTTGTTTGATACTGACAACAAGAACCTGGTTTTCTTCCGGGTTGTAAAAATGTGAGCGTACCCATATTAGGAAACCCGAAGAATGACTTAATACAGCGGCGGAAGTGCTAACTTCGCCGCTGTATTAAGTCGAATTTCTTATGATACAATCCATCCTTTTTCTGATCTTTGCTTGTGCGAGCGGCTGGTTTGCCTTTCGAGGATTCCGCCGGGTGCGGCGCAACATCATGCTTGGCAAGGCCGAAACCACCCCCGAAACCACCCCCGGCGCCAGCGCACAGCGCTGGCGAAATGTGCTACTCATCGCACTCGGCCAGCAAAAAATGTTTAAAAAGTGGTTGCCCGCCATCCTACACCTGTTTCTCTATGTTGCCTTTGTGGTCACACAAGTGGAACTGATGGAGATTTTTGTGGACGGGTTGTTTGGCACTCACCGCTTTTTCGCGCCGTATTTGGGCGTTTTTTACACCTTTATTATCAGCTTCATCGAAATACTTTCGGTACTGGCCTTTGTTGCAACCCTCATTTTTCTGGCGAGAAGGAACATGCTGCGGGTGCCCAGATTTTGGAAACCCGAAATGAAAGGATTCCCTTCTCGCGACGCCAATCTGATACTATTGGGTGAAATTGTGTTAATTGTCGGTGTTTTTTGCATGAATGGTGGCGACAAAGTACTCCAAACCAGGGGCATGGAACACTACCATCCAACAGGAAATTTTGCCGTGAGCACGTGGTTGGGACCGCTGCTTTTCGGCCAGTTCAGCGATACTACTGTAATGCTGATAGAGCGATTTGGCTGGTGGCTTCACATCTCAACCGTGTTTGCTTTCTTGTGCTACCTACCCTATTCCAAGCACCTGCACATCGTGCTGGCCTTCCCCAATACTTGGTATGCAAGCCTAGAGCCGAAAGGGCAAATGACCAATATGCCTGAAATCCAAGGTGAAGTTCGGGCCATGATGGGCTTAGAACCCTTGCCCGGTGCAACTGTTAGCGCTACCGGGGCATTTGAGTTTGGCGCCAACGACGTGTTCACTCTCGGCTGGAAAAACCTCCTACAGGCTTACTCCTGCACCGAATGTGGCCGCTGTACAGACGCGTGCCCAGCCAACCAAACCGGAAAAAAACTGTCGCCACGCAAGGTCATGATGGACGTACGCGACCGGGCAGACGAAATCGGACGGGCAATAGACGATGGAAAACTGGATGTATCCACTTTCAACGATGGAAAATCCCTGTTTGACCGTATCACCCCGGAAGAAATTCACGCATGCACCACCTGTAATGCCTGTGTGGAGGCGTGCCCTATACTCATCAACCCGCTCGACATCATTCTGCAAATGCGCCGCCATGAAATACTCACCCAATCTGCCGGACCTGGCGACTGGCTGCCCATGTTCAATGCCATCGAAAATACCGGCGCCGCCTGGGCCATGAGCGAGTCCAGAGATGCTTGGCGTTCTTAATACCCCATAACACCCATGACAGGCTCGCTTACCATTTGTAGCAATTAAGACGCTTCAACATTTTTCGTTTCCATGATGCCGAACATCCAATATCTATCCTACACATTCTCCCTCCTGCTGCTCGCTGCTGCCTGTGGTAAAGATAAACCCGGGCAACCCGCCAGCGCTTTTCGGCCTGTACAAACAACAGCACCCGCCGATGCGCTGTTTCAAAAAATGACCAGCGCCGAAACCGGTATTGCCTTTGTAAACGATATACAGGAAACCCACGAACTCAACATCGTCACCGACGCGTATTTGTACAATGGCGGAGGCGTCGGTGTGATCGATGTGAACAATGACGGTCTCCAAGATTTGTTTTTTACCAGCACCATGGGAAAATGCAAATTGTACCTCAACAAGGGAAAATTTGCCTTCGAAGACATCGCTCAAACCGCCGGCACAGAAGCACCTTTGGGACAAAAAACCGGCGTGACCATTGTGGACATCAACGCTGACGGTTGGCAGGACATCTACCTGTGTCGAACTACCCTGAAACCCAATGAAAACAGCCGTAACCTCCTGTTTATCAACAACAAAAACAATACATTCACCGAAAGCGCCCGCGCCTTTGGCCTCGCAGATGACTCGCCTTCCAACCACGCCAACTTTTTCGATTGCGACAACGACGGCGACCTTGATTGCTACCTCATCAACCACCCGGTCGATTATAAAAACGTGAGCTCGGTGCGGGTCAGAGATGTGGGAAATGGCCGCACAGAACGGATGGTGGACCCGCAGTATCCCTTCGAATCCAATCGCCTGTACCTCAACAACGGCAACAATACCTTCACCGATGTCACCAAAAAAGCCGGCCTTTACAACCGCGCCTTCTCCCTCAGCGTTACGGTATCCGACCTCAATGGTGATGGATACAAAGACGTCATGGTGGGTAATGACTACATAGACCCTGATTTCGTGTACCTCAACAACCCCCACCAACCGGGAAATTTTAGCGATAAAATCAATTCAGTATTTCGCCACCACTCCAACCACACCATGGGTGTTGATTTCGGCGATATCAACAACGACGGACTCAACGACATCATGGCACTGGATATGCTCGCCGAGCCCGCCAAACGGCGCCAAGAATTGATGAACACCATGACGGTGGACCGCCAAACTACCCTGACAAAATATGGCTACGGGAACCAACAAATGCGCAACGTTCTGCAACTGAACAATGGTAACGGCACCTACAGTGATGTCGGCTGCTTGGCGGGCGTGTTCCAAACAGACTGGAGTTGGTCTTCACTCATACAAGATTACGACAACGATGGATGGCGGGACATCTTCGTCGCCAATGGCTACCTGCGCGACATGAGCAACCTCGATTACATCAATTTTACCGTGGATTCCGTGATGCGCAACGGTGGACTAACCCCCAAAACCATTCCCGATATTTACGAATTCCTCAACCTGATACCCAGTACCCCCATCCAAAACTATTGCTTCAGAAACCGCAAGGACCTTACTTTTGAAAACGTGAGCACTGCCTGGGGATTCACAGACCTCAATTATTCCAATGGTGCCGCCTATTCAGACCTAGACAATGATGGCGATCTGGACATGGTCATCAACAACCTGAATTCAGAAGCCCTCCTGTACAAAAACAGCTGTGTTGAAAGCAATAAAGGCACCTGGTTGCAGCTAAAACTCGTCGGAGCAGCACCCAACACGTTCGCCATTGGTGCAAAAGTGCGCGTGAAAGTGGGCGAAAATGTGTATACTGACGAACTCACGCCCACCCGTGGATTCTTTTCATCCGTGGAACTCCTCTTACATGTCGGACTGGGCACTGCCCAAGAGGCCGATGTGGTGGAAGTCGAATTTCCGGGAAACAAACTGGTTACCCTCCAAAAAGTACATGCCAACCAGCGCATTACGGTGGATATTACCCAAGCAAAACCGGGTAGCCTATCTTCGTTGGGCAATGGCCTCACTTCGACCTTCAAAGAAATCACAGCGCCGGCATTCACCCATCAAGAAGACGACATACAGGACTTTAACAACGAACGGCTGCTGCCTTGGAAACTTTCGTGTCCGGGGCCTTGCCTGGCCGTGGGCGATGTGAACGGTGACGGGTTGGATGACTGCTACATTGGCAACGCTGCTGGTGCTACAGGAGGCTTATTTTTACAAAAAAACGGCAATTTTCAAGCGGCAACGCCAGCCGTTTGGGAAGCTGACAAACAGTACGAAGATACTGGATGTGTGTTTTTTGACGCAGATGGCGACAAGGATCTCGACCTGCTGGTTGCTTCCGGCGGCAACAGTTTTCCTGCCAATACACCCAACTATACCCCCCGGATTTACCTCAACGACGGAAAAGGCAATTTTTCACGCAAAACCTCCGGCGTGCCACCGTCAGGCAATTCCATCTATGCGGTCAGCGCCTGCGATTTTGATGGCGATGGCGATCAGGATCTTTTCTTTGGCGGATGGTGTGTGCCCGGAAAATACCCCGCCGCACCTGCCAGCATGGTGTGGCTAAACGACAAGGGCAACTTTACCGATGCGACCGATCGCGTAGCACCTTTTTTCAAAAATATAGGACTTGTACGCGCCATGACCTGGGCCGATTTTGACGGCGACGGTAAATCCGAATTGCTGGTAGCAGGAGAATGGATGCCACTGCGCATATTTGGCGTGTCAAACGGAAAACTCGAAGACTTATCAGCGAAATTTGGCCTTAAAGGCACAGAGGGCTTTTGGCGAAGCCTTCAAGCTGCAGACTTGGATGGCGATGGCGACTTGGATTTTGTAGCAGGAAATATCGGACTCAACACCCGCTATACCGCCAGCGCTGATGCTCCACTGCGGATGTATGCAAAAGATTTTGATGGTAACGGCAGCATGGATCCCATCATGACTCAAATGGAAGGCACCCACGAATTTCCAGTGGCGACACGGGAAGTGTTGATCAAACAATTGCCGAGCTTACGGAAAAAATTTGTCCGAACCATCCACTATGCCCAGGCAAGTATCAAAGATGTTTACCCGGAAAAAGAACTGCAATCCGCCCTTACATTGCGCTGTAATATCCTAGCTTCCACCATTTTTATGAACGAAAATGGAACCTTCGTGGCCAAAAAACTGCCCAATGAAGCCCAAATTTCGCCCACCAACGCCATCCAACTCTTTGATTGGCAAAACGATGGCGACCTCGACATCCTCCTCGTCGGCAACGACTATGGCCAACAAGTGGAAAGTGGCCGACTGGATGCCGGCAACGGGCTGTTGCTGGAAAACAAAGGCAAAGGAAACTTCTTGCCTATTCCAGCAAGAAAAAATGGCTTTTGGGCCTCCCGAGAAGCAAGAGACCTCAAAATGCTCCGCAGCGGCAATGGAAAAACCTTGTTCCTGGTCGCGAACAACAACACCGCACCTCAACTCTTTCAACTCACTCGGTAATTTCACCACAACACCCTCCGCGCTATGGTATCCATCATCATGGGTTCTGATTCCGACCTTCCCGTCATGCAAAAAGCCGCAGACATCCTTTCAGAACTGCTCGTACCATTTGAAATAACCATCGTATCCGCACACCGAACCCCCGAGCGGATGTTTGAATTTGCCCGAACGGCTCACGGGCGCGGCATTCGGGTGGTCATTGCAGGGGCTGGCGGCGCAGCCCATTTACCCGGTATGGTGGCCGCCATTTCGCCTTTGCCCATCATCGGCGTTCCGGTAAAATCCTCCAACTCCATCGATGGATGGGACAGTATCCTGTCCATCCTCCAAATGCCTGAAGGCGTTCCGGTGGCCACCGTCGCACTCAATGCTGCCAAAAATGCCGGTATCCTAGCGGCGCAGATCCTAGCCACCGCCGATCCTGACTTGTTGCTGCGCATCGTCGCCTTTAAAAAAGCGCAAGAGCAGCAGGTACTGGAAAAGGCGAGGTTAATGGTTAATGGTTAGAAATGCCACTTTTTGTCTCAGACACGACCAATCAACTATTTGCAATGTTAAAATATGGTGTTTTGAAAATAGCTTACACTTTCCGCAGTATTGAAGTCGGTACCTTTGGGCATTTCAATCCAAAGATTCATGTACCACCTTCACCAACAAATCCTGCACTATAGGGGCCTTATACTATTTGTAATAGGATTTATTTCATCCTTTGTTTTTTTTAAGTACTACACGAAGGGCGTGGGCGCTACCGGTTCAATGGTTGCACAATCTCCCCTAGCAGCTGAATGTGAAGTGACCTCTTTTAGAAGGGGTGGATTTGACTTTACCAAACCACTGCTTTATGTCGAAAAAAGTTGTGAGTCGCCAGATTTCCTTCCTGTTAAAAATGCGGTTCAGTCACTGATATCTGCCTTAAAAGCAACAAAAGATATTACAGCTGCCTCCGTTTATATCCGAGACTTCGAGCACAGCAGGTGGACAGGCGTTAATGAAAACGAGGGGTACCACCCTGGCTCTCTGTCTAAAGTACCACTTTTGATGTCGTACTTGTACCAATCAGAATCTGACCCCAGTTTATTGGACAAACAATATGAGTTTCAGCCCCCAGCGGAGGGTACGCTTCCGTTTCAGAATTACTACACCAATACGATAGTAGCTGGAAAAAAATATACTGTACGCGAACTACTTCGCTACATGATCCAGTATTCCGACAACAATGCCACATGGTTGTTGAGCGAAAAAATAGGGTTAAAAGCGTACGAAAAAACGTTTTTAGACCTTGGCGTGAACATTCCATTGCCGGATGGAAAAGACAGCTTGGTACTTATTTCACCCCGGGATTATTCCGTTTTTTTTAGGGCGCTCTATAATTCATCTTATTTATTGCCGGAATTGTCGGAATACGCTTTGTCGCTATTGGGCAAAAGCACCTTTTCAGAAGGATTTGTGAAGGGGTTGCCGGAAGGAATCAGGGTGGTGCACAAATTTGCAGAATGGGACAATGGCGATGACTATGAGCTCCATGAATCCGGCATTTTTTACGTGAAAGGAAAGGCATATCTTATAACCATCATGACAAAGGGGAAAAATCGCTCGAAGCTTCCAAACGTCATCGCGTCCCTCACCCGTACCATCTACGGCCATATAACAGTGCCATAGTCCCAGCGGACTGCGTATCTTTCCCACACCTATGCCGCATTTATTTGCGCAGATTTCAAGGCTCTTTTCAGTAATTGCACGCGAACATATATTTTCGCCTGTCGTTTCTGCGTTTGAGTGGCGTACGACCCACTTTAGCAGATAATAACGCCATGCAACCGTAGTTCTTGTGCCATTACCCATCAACAATCCACCATCAACTCAATAAATTATGAAACTTCGGAAAGGTATTTATTCCTTGCTCCTGTTGCTGTCTATCACACCCCTGTGTGCCCAACAGACAACCATTTTTACCGAAGCCACACTTTCACACAAACGTGGGGTGGACTTTTTCAATCAAAATCTATACGGACTAGCCCAAAAAGAGTTCCGAGAGGCAACTGATTTCCTCCGACAGGTGAACGAGCCGGATTGGAAGCCCCTGAAGAATGAAGCTGAATTGTATTATGCCAAATGCGCCGTGCGACTTGGCCAGCCAGAAGCGGAAAAACTGGTACTCGACTTCTTGCGGGAAAATGCACCCTCCCCTTTGGCAAGCCAAGCTGCACTGGAAATTGGAGATTACTACTTCAATAAAAAAGAGTACGACAAAGCGCTACTATACTACGACTTGGCACCAGACGTATCCGGGGCGATCCGCGATGAAATACGGTTTAAAAAAGGTTATAGCTACTTCGTATCGAAACAATTTTCCCTCGCTAAAACCCAATTTACGCCGCTAAAAGAGAATGGTCGCGGAGAATGGTACCATCCCGCCAATTATTACTACGGCTGTTGCGCTTTTTTTGACGGTAAATACGACGATGCCGCCAAGGCTTTCGTGCGCTGCGAGCAATCAGACAAATACAAAGCCGCTGTGCCTTACTACCTGACGCAGATTTATGCCGCACAAAAAAATTACGACAAAACCATCTCCTACGGCGCTGCAAAAGCCAAAGATTCCAACATTAAAAACCGGGCAGAAATCAATCAAATTGTCGGACAAGCGTATTACGAAAAAGGTGATTTCAAAAATGCCATGCCCTACTTGGAGTTCGCCGCTAAAAATGGCGCACAACTCCGCCCAGCCGATTATTACCAACTCGGCTATGCTCAATACCAAAATGGCTACTACAAACCAGCCATCGAAAATTTCGAACAACTGACCAAACAAGACAGCGTCTTGGGACAAAACGGCCTTTATCACCTAGGTGACTGCTACATACGCACCAAAAATAAGTTCAATGCACGCAATGCCTTCGGACAAGCAGCCAGTATGAACTACAATATGCAGGTGAAAGAAGACGCGCTCTTCAACTACGCAAAATTGAGCTATGAGCTCAAATTTGACCGCGATGCCATCGAGGCGTTGCAACGCGTGCCACTCTCGTCAAAATATTACGAAGATGCTCAGGCGCTGATGAGTGAGGTGTTTCTCAATACCCGCGATTATGACCGCGCCCTAGCCTCGCTCGAATCTGTCAAAAACCGCTCCGCACGACTCAATGGAACCTACCAAATGGTAGCCTACTACCGCGGTTTACAACTGTTCCAAAATGGACAAAAAGACGAAGCACGCCGCTATTTTAACAAGTCTCAAGATTTCCCAATTGACAAAAGAACGTCGGCGTTGTGCTCCTTCTGGCTCGGGACCATCGCACATGAAAAAGGCGAATATGGGACCAGTAAAACGAATATGAGCGCGTTTTTTTCCAATGCAAAATCCTTCAATGATCTGCCGGAAGAAAGCAGTCTGGCCATGTGCAACTACGTACAAGGCTACAATAACATGAAATTGAAAGATTACAAGGCTGCATTGGCCAACTTTAAAGCCGCCGTCGATGGTTTCAAAAAAAGCAATACCTCCAACGAGCAAATCCGATCCGCCGTGCTCGGAGATGCCGTTTTGCGCGCAGGTGATTGCTACTTCAAAAACAATCAGTACAACGAGGCCATTACCCAGTACGATGAAGCCGTCAAGAAAAAATATGAAGGCTTCGAATATGCCCTGTACCAAAAAGCCATCATTCTCGGCCTGAAAAGCAACCGTATTGATAAAATTGTGGTCCTGGAAGGCCTGATAAAAGATTATCCCTACAGCCGTTATACCGATGAAGCCCTCTTCCAACTCGGTGACACCTACTTTGACATGGAAAAATACGACATGGCCATTCCGCCATTCCGCCGTATCGTGTCTGATTTTAAAGGCAAAAGCACCCTCCTCAATGCTGCGTTACTCAAATTGGGCCTTATCTCTGTCAACCAAGGCAACCCCTCAACCGCCATCAACTACTACAAACAGGTATTCGCCAACAATCCCGAAAGCGACGAGTCCAAACAGGCCATTGACGCCCTCCGCGAAATTTATGTGAAAGACCTCAATAGACCAGACGAATACTACGCTTTCCTAGAATCTGTGCCCGGATATGGCAATGTAAGCAACTCCAGCAAAGACAGCACTTTCTTTGAATCCGCTGAATCTCAATACAACAATGCCCGTTACCAACAAGCCATTGACGGGTTCTCCAATTACCTCACCAAGTACCCCAACGGACGCAATACGCTCAACGCCTACTTCTTGCGCGCTGAAAGTTTGGCCGCCCTCAAACAGTACGAAAAAGCACTCAAGGATTATGTAACTGTGCTCGGGAAAGGAAACAGTAAAGTGTTTGCCAAAGCCGCTGAAAGAGCGGCACTTATTTCACTCAACACAACGGCAGACTATGGCATGGCTTTCGAATATGCCCGGAAATGGGAAGAGGCTGCCGTAACCGAACAATCGCGTTTCGATGCACGCCTCGTCGCCCTAAAAGCCGCGTACCAAACCAACAACTCGGTGGCCGTGAGCGAGTACGCTCAAAAAGTAAACGCCGCTCCCCTTGCCTCTCAAGACCAACGCGCGGTCGCCAACTTCTACGCAGGTAAAATGGCCTACGACAAAGGTGACTACACCCGCGCTTATCCCGCCCTGCAATCGGTAACAGAAAATATCAACTCCGAAATAATGGCAGAAGCATACCACTATCTCTGCCAAATACTTTACCACCAAAAAAAGTATGCCGAAGCAGAAGAACTGATCAGCGAAGCCAATAAAGCAAGCGCAGGTTATGACGACTGGATCGCCCGGGACCTAATCCTATTGTCTGATGTTTATGCCAGTCAAGATGATACCAACAGCGCATTGGCAGCGTTGGAAGCCGTCATCGAAAACTACACTGGTAGCAACAAGGAGATTGTCCAATTGGCAAAACAGAAGTACGACAAACTTCTCGAAAGCAACCCCACAAAAAACAATGCTTCAGATAAAAAAGGCAACAAAACCCTGCTGGAATTGGATGAGGGCAATTAAAAATTGTCCGTGCTCAACAACATCCAACGAAAAAATCCACGCATTTTCAAATTTTAGTTTTTACCATTCAATCTTTGAACAATGATTTTCCAACATAAATATATGCTGATTGCCGCTCTGAGCACGCTTGCTTTCGCGCCTATGGCCTCGGCACAAAAAGAACTTGAAGGCGACAACGTAACCGTGGTGAAAGACTTCGATGCACGTTTGCTCGATGCCAATAAGGTGAATGTATCGCCCACGCTCCCACCCCTGGATACAACCACCAAACGACAAACCTACTCCGTACCGCCACATCCATCAAATGTGAAATACGACGCGCCAAAGCTCCGCCCCATCGGCATCAAAGCAGGCCCGAAAGAACAGTCCTACAACGGGTATGCAAAACTCGGCGCAGGTGTTCCAACCTCCCTGTACGGTGAAGGCGGGTATTATTTTGGCGCAGCAGACAAATTTGACGGCAAAATATGGCTCAAACACCATTCCTTGAGCGCCAATAAGGCCGTCGAAAATCAAAAATTCAGCACCACGGAAGGGCAAATAAACGCCAATGTTTTTTTGAAAAACAACCTCGCCGTGGAAGGAAAAGTGGGCTATATCTACAAAAAAGTACACTTCTACGGCTACGACCACGATACATTCTCATTCGCCGATTCACGGATTCAGCAGCAATTTAAAATTCTCGACGTCGGGGGGCGCTTGTACAACAGCAAGCGCAACGACTTTGACTTGAATTTTTCCATTGCCCCAAATCTCTACCACCTCAACGATTTTTATTCCAACAAGGAAACTGGCTTCGACCTAGGTTTTTCCGCCACCAAATGGTTCGCCGAAAAACACGCCCTGCGCATCACCATCAGGCCTGATTTTACCTCCTTTACCGATACCGTCACCCAAAAAATCAACAACATCTACCTGCAACCCTCATTCACCCTGCACACAGACTTCCTTCAGCTGAAAATCGGGGGCAATTTTGTGAACAACCGCGATGCATTCAGTATTTTCCCAGACGCGACACTGACGCTCCGCGTGTGGGGAGATGGTATTCAGGTGTTTGCTGGCGCTACCGGCGATCTGCGAAAAAATACCTACCGGAGTATTTCAAGCTATAATCCGTTTGTTGAAATCCGCCAAACAAAACTCAAAAATACCCGCTACGACAATTACTTTGGCGGATTAAAAGGTAAAATTGATTGGCTCGACTACAACGGCCAAATTGGCTACGCCAAGGCATCTGACCTGGCGCTGTACCAAACCCTGTTTCAAACGGGTGGTGATGGTCAACAGCTCACCCGCTTTTATGTGCTGTATGATACGGTCCGGATTTTTAACCTTCAAGCAACGGTTAAACTATCCCCAATCAAAAACCTGGCAATCACCGCGACCCTCAGCCAAAACGTTTACGATACCAAAACAACCGATACGAGTGAAGACCAAGTTGCAGCCTGGGGGCTGCCTGAAATGGAAGGTAATTTCAGTGCCGTGTACACTTTGCTGGAGGGAAAAGCCAACCTGAAAGCCAACCTTTATACCGCTGATAAAATTTCTTTCCGAGATGAATTCGGTGCAGCCGGCAAAAGTGGCCTGCTGTACGACCTGAACTTGGGCGGGGCTTACTATTTTACCAAAAATATCGGTGCTTTCCTCGATATTAACAACCTGCTGAACAACAAGCGCGAACGCTGGTATCGTTATCCAACCGTTGGTGTTAATTTTTTGGCCGGTATCACCGCACGATTCTAATTGTCTATTTCCTTCTTCCTGAACCGACCTGCGACTATTGCGTTGCAGGTCGGTTTTTTTGTCTCCGGCAGCACACCGCCTAATCTGTTACCGATTGACGAAAAAACACCCACACCTCCCAGCCAATAAAACACCACAATACCGTGTATTCCGTTGCTATCAAGGCAAAATGCTCTTCCCGACCACCCATATCGAAATGACTGTACGACAGCGCTACCAAGCCAGTCCATACCACCGGAAATCGCCATCTGGTCAGCAGTGACAGGGCAAAGGGCACGCATACGTACCAGGGCTGTACCACAGCAGACAAACTCAGGTATAAGAACAATGCGAACAACAGCGCAGAGACCAGTCGGGTTTCCCGAGATTCAAATGATCGTTTCGTTGCAAGGGCGATGAGCAATGTGCCACCCAAGGTTATCAACCCCAGCAATGGCCCCGAACGCTCCCCTATATCCCACCCAATGACGGAATACCCCACCGCGCGTATGAGGTAATAAAAACTGGCATTGAACTGAAATTCGCGGAAATACAAGTCTAAACTCTCGGCGATATTGGGCAATACCGCCAACAAAGGCAGCAATAGAAGGATGGTGGCTGCCGCAAAAACACCACAAAAAACCAAGCCCTTGCGCCAACCCAACCAACGCCAAACAATGGGTAAAAAAAGCACGGGCAACATCTTAGTAGCCGTCGCCAACGCCCAATATACAGCAGACGCAGCTGTTTTACCGCGACGCATCGCCACAATGCCACACATCAGGAAAAAAATCATGGCTCCCTCGAAATGCGCATTTCCCATTATTTCTAGGAGCACGAGCGGATTGAGCGCATACAGTACCGCTGGCGACACACTTCGGTGGGGCGTTCGCTCCAACATCAACAGCCTGATGGTCCCAAGCTCACAAAACAATAGAAAAAGTTTCATGACCACGACACCCAGCCAATTGTTTTCCGGAGACAACCAGCCCGATATGGCAAATACACCCTGACAAATCGTGGGATATACCGTAAAATAGTGGGGAGAATTCAGTTGATGGTATACCTCCGGTGTAATGCCCGGCAATACGATATTGTTTTCAATAAAATAACTCGGCGTATGCAAAAAAGGATGGAAACCCGCGACGGCCAACCGACCATCCCACAGAAAACGCCAACAATCGTCGGATAGGTTGGGGAAACTGAACAGCAAGAGTACTCGGAGGGCTACACCAAACACCAAGAGGTGTCTTGTTTGCAATTGATGCTGGAAAAAACAAACCCAAATATACAGCCCGAAAAAGACCCCGTATGCCGCAATGAAAAACAGAAAATCATTGCGATCCGCAAAATAGGCAAGCCAAAATGCCATCCCTCCAAAAAACAGCGTGAAAAACGGCAACCGAACAGACATAGCGTGAAAAAAAGTACCCATCAGCCAAACAATCCCCGAAAAAATTCCACCAATTGCTGCCCGCCACGACGGGAAGTTGCAATCGTGGTGCCGTCTGTCAGGTACACAAGCCCTTCCATCGGCTCATAACGGGCTATATAACGGCTGTTGACCAAACTTCTTTTGGATACTTGTACAAATGCGCCCCGATTTTTGAGCACGTCCTTGTAGTAGCCAAGGTGCCTGATAGACACAATATCTTTTTCTACCGTCGTATGTACAAGACAAACATTTTCATCTCCCTCCAAACAAATAATGTCCGTCAAGTTGAGGTAGAGAACCGCGCCCCTGCCCAACAACACCGGCAACTTATCGAGTGATATTTGAGAAGCGCTCTGCGTCGACAACAAACGCCGCAGCTCATCCAGCCGGTGGCGCAAACTCCGTTGATGAATCTCCACCCGAACTTTTTCTATGGCTTCCGTTAAGAGTTCCGGATCAACGGGCTTGAGTAAATAATCAACGGCCGATTTGTGCATGGCCCGAATGACGTATTCAAAATTGCTAAAGGCCGTAAGAAAAATAATTCCTACGTTGTCAAACAAAGAATAATCGAGTCGGTCTAGGAGATCAAACACGTTGCCATCTTTCAATTCAACATCCAATAGCCATAAGTCAGCAGGTATGTCTGTCAGCAAATCATACCCATCAGCAATGCAATCTGCCTCACCAATCACCGATACGTCGGGGCAATGGTTTGCCAGCAAACTCTTTACCAATTCACTCACCTGCGGATTATCTTCAATCAGGAGGACACGCATATCATTTTTTTAATCCGAATTTCAGCAAGGGTGCCACCGCCCAAAACTGGTTTGACAGACCAAGTAGCGGGATAGCCCAAATTTCCCATCAAAAGTAATCTTTTTTGCAATAATTCTCCTCCTCGTGACCTATAATGAAACAATTTTTCGTGATTTACATGCTGTAGTGCCTTGTCCAAAACATCATCTTGCACCGTGATGACAAGGTTGCTACCCTCTTCGCAAAAACGAATACGTATAAACCCTACGTTACCTTTATGGGCTTGAATACCATGGATTACTGCATTCTCAGCCAAGGGTTGCACGAGTAGAGGCGGAATAGCAATGCTCTCCGGACGCGTCACCACCTCATTGATGATCTCATATTGAAACGGGGGGCTGTGCTGCATAGACTCCAGTTTCAGATAATTGTCTAGAAAACTAATTTCTTTGTCGAGGGTGATGGTGGGAAACTTGTACGGTCCACTTTTTTCTGGCGGCATGGAAAGTTCCAATATTTCACGGATGAGTCGGGCAATACGCAACAAATGACCAGCAGCATCAGCTTTGCCGCGGTTGACAATGGAGTTCTGCAACGAACTCAACAAATTAAAAAAAACATGGGGATTCAATTGAGCCTGTACCGTGTTCAATTGTGTTTGATGCAATTGTTCGAGCAGTATCTTTCCTTTTTTTGCTTTCCGCCACCATAGGGTGGCAAAAGCCACCATTATGAGGGCACCACCATAGAAAAACCACTGAATAAAACTCCGCTGCATGAGCGGCAGTATTACCCGCAAATCCCCCTGCGTATAAAGCCAAGTTGTGCCCGCCGTTCCAGGTGTTTTCACCCGAAACTGCAAGGTGTTTTTTCCGTGCTCCAGCCCGGCAAGGTGTATATCTGTCAATTGATGGGCCTCCCTCCATCGGCTACCATTCACCGAATATTCCAAAACAAGGTTTACAACATCTTGGTTGATAAGGCTTAGATCAACGACAACATCATTGCCATACAAGATATTTTCTGCCCAGGTTTGGTGGAAGGCCATTCTTTCTGCATTTATCCGATCCAACCGCAACAAAGGTCTTCCCAGCTTAGTCTGTGGGTTCAGCACGTTCAAGCGCTGCATGCCATTGCCTGCCGTGACCCACAAATACGTGCCGTCAAAACTGGCTCCATTCTTCGTCGCTTCAAGCAGTTGAAATCCATTTTTTTCCGACCAGTACCCTTCAATATTCGGCTTTTCAGCAACGGCGATGTTCAACAAAATGATCGCTGTCTCCGTTACCACTGCAAGTCTATGATTGGGCAGTAACACGATGTTGCTCACCGCTGAGGTGATTAGGTCTGTAGCCACTGGCACCAACCGGGTACTCGCTCCGCGCAGGTTATACAAACCAAGGCTCCCGCCTGTCCACAAAACGCCAGATGAGTCAAACAATAGCGCTGCGCAGCGGCCGACTGTTGTGAATATTTTTTTTGCCTGACCATGGGGATTGAGTTGCGCTATACCACCACGTCCTGCAATCCAAATGGTCCCATCAGGCCCTTCCTGAACAGCTGAAATCCCCTCCCCGAGTGTAACAGCTTGCGGCAAAGAAACTACCCTCGGTTGGCCCAGCAGTGATTTATTGATGCCGTACAACTTAATGCCAGCTGCATAATAACACCGTTGGAGAGGCGCCCAAGCCAAGGCTTCAATGGGTTCTCCCAACTTGAATAGTACCGGATTCCCATTTTTAAGGTGATAAAAACCTGTGTAACCACCAAAAAGAAGGTCGCCATCGGGGCCCCGCAGTTTTCCAGGGGACAAGTGTTGCCCATCCTCTTCCGTGGGCAAAGGATGCCGCACGGCCTTGGATACGCCCGGCGCAAAACTGATAATGCCATCATAGCCAGAAGCAACCCATATCGTCCCATCTATATCGGGCAGTACCGACCACGGACGCTTGGCCTGCGGTACTTCTACCCGTTCAGGTCCGTCCGGATACATCACCGCATATCCCTCCTCTGTGGCGATGTGTAAACGCCGCTGACGATCAAAGAATACATGGTCAACACTGTTATAATGGTGTGGATCAATATATCTATAGACAGCACCTTCCCGATACCAGTACTTATTCTGATGACCACCGCTGTATTCAAATACCGCAGGGCCAAGTGGGTGAAGCAAGACAATAGAATCAACTTGGGGTAAATATCGGGCAACACACTGAAGACCTCTGCCTGTCCAAGTGTAATAAGCACTGTGATGTAGGAGAAAATGCGCCGTGTTGTCCGGCAAGGAATAGTCAGTGAGTTCCTGCGGCAACACGGTGGTGGTGCAATTGCCAAGGAATCGATGACAAAGCCGCTTTTGCCAATCGATGACGATCGCAGCACCAGCTTCGTCTGAAAAAACAGTGTAATGCTCACTTAACACCCCAATTTCCGGAAAATTTCCGCCCAAAATCTTGCGTATATTGGGGGTGATCAGCGACCAATAGCGGGGTGGCTGCGCGGCCCAAAAAGTAGGGGTCATCGGAAGCGCAGCATCTGTGCGCCCATCAAAACGATATACCGTATCGGCAGAACTGTACCAAATGGAACCGTCAGGCCCCTCCATGATGGCGTTAACCGCCCTTGTCTCATAACCTTGCAGTTGTGTGTACGGCTGAAGTCTGCGCCCATCGAAGCGCGTAAGGCCGTTTTTGCTGCCAAGCCAGATATAACCGCGCGAATCTTCAAAAAAACAGCTGACCTGCTGCTGCGCAAGGCCATCACGTATCGTAAACAAATAATTGGGCTTATAATACGCCTGTGACTGTGCTTGTGGGGACGCAAACAACACGGTTAACAATACAACAAACGGCACTGAAAAGCACTTCATGTCTGGAACTTGGCGTGTAATGCTCAAAGATAATTTGTGTTTTCTGTATTTGTCTCAGACAACACAGAAGAATGGCGAAAAATGGTCTGATTAACAAAAAAACAAGCGCTTTGGTGCTGTACAGGGCCCTTTAACGACAATCAAAAGTGGGCTAAATTGCCCGTAAAAAAGAAACGACCTACGCGGAATGTTCCGTGTAAGTCGTTTCTTTGAATGTGGGCCCGGCAGGAATTGAACCCGCGACCGTCTGATTATGAGTCAGCTGCTCTAACCAACTGAGCTACGGGCCCTACAATTAATTGGGTCGCAAAGGTATTTTTTTCTACCAATACTTTCAGAATCAGGTGCTAAAATCTATCTGACAATCTTATATTCTGTTGATTGGGAAACGGAATAGAGGCAACAGCCCTTTTCGTTAACTGGTTAGGTGGTCGCGTCTGAGACAAAAAATAGCCATTTTGTGCCCTATGAAGCTGGATTTTGGAAGCAGTAGCAGCGATAAGGTCAAAAAAATCTGCGAAAAATAAAGCGTGGGGGCATACAGGACGCCACCTTACTCATTGCCCTTTTAGATCCATGGCACATGCTTTTTCCCTATTCTGTAAGACTTTTTGCCCTCGCTCTATGATAGCATAGTACCGCGTCCAGTTAATGGCCCATGAATTGGACGCGGCAAATTTTTCCTTCATCAAGGCGTTAGGAGGGCTCAATACGGGATATTGTAACCGACCAAAAACGCAGTAGAAGGGAAAATTGGACCGCCACATGCATGGGCCATTGACTGGACACAGCACTAGTGTATTAGTCGCAACAGCCGGGGGCACTGCAAGCAGGAGACTCCCCAATTTTCACCTTCGGTTTCCCGGACATGGCAATAGAGTATTTCTTAACCCCAGGTTTTTTGGCAAAAACAGTAACACTGAAAAGACCCGTCTTGGCCGTCTTAAAATCATTCAAAGTATCCTGCGTCAAATACTGCAGCAAGATATGGTCTGGAATGAGGATCGGTTTTTGCTTCTGAATGCTGACATTTTCAAAACCGGCCTGACGGATAATGTCGAGGTATTCGTCCATTTGAATGGCCCCGGAAACACAACCTGCATACATCTCCGCTGATGCAACCAGTTGATCGGGCAGTGTACCGACCAATACCACATCCGAGATACTGAAATGCCCCCCGGGACGAAGGGTACGAAGGATTTCAGCAAAAACTTTTGGCTTATCAGGCACCAAATTCAAGACACAATTGCTGACAACTACATCCACTGAGCCATCCCCAACAGGCAATTCTTCAATATCACCCTGCCGGAACTCCACATTGTTGAAGCCCAACTTGTCTGCGTTTTGCCGCGCCAATTGAATCATGGCGGGGGTAAAATCAATGCCGATTACCTTGCCGGTATCACCCGCCTCCGCACGCGCCACAAAACAATCGTTGCCAGCACCTGAACCCAAGTCAAGGACCGTATCTCCGGGTCGTATCTGCGCGAATTCCGTGGGCAAACCACATCCCAAGCCGAGGTCGGCGTCCGGATTATAGCCCGGTAAAGCCGCGTATGAATCCGACATGATGTTGTAGGTCCCTGTTGCAGCAGCAGGATCCGCACAACCGCCCACACCACAACAAGACGTTTCATTGGTAAGTTTGTCTTGTAGGGCGATAACCGAATATTTTTCCCGAACAATAGATTTGATAGACTCAGCCTTGGTGTTCATGATAAAGGATTTAATACTGTTAACTGTTTGGCAACAACGCCGCGTGTTGCTATTATTAAACGTATTATTTTGCTATTTGTTGGCCAATTGTCCGCAGGCTGCATCAATATCTTTTCCCCGGCTGCGGCGCACGGTAACCGTGACACCCTCGCGGGCGAGATAGGCTGCAAAGGTATTGAGGCGATTTTCGTCCGACTTTTCAAAGGCCAGTCCTTCTATGGGGTTGTATTCTATAATGTTAACCCTAACAGGGAATTTTCGGCGGCAAAGTTGCACCAATTTGGCGGCATCGTCCAGTGAGTCGTTGAAACCATCGAACGCGATGTACTCGTATGAAATTCGGTTTTTTGTTTTCCAGTACAAGTATTCGAGGGATTCCATGAGGGATTCCAAGTTATTAGACGCATTGATTGGCATAATTTCATTGCGCTTGGCGTCGTCGGCTGCATGGAGGCTAAGCGCGAGGTTGGATCGGTACCCGTCGTCGGCAAGTTTTCGGATCATTTTGGCAATGCCGGCGGTACTGACCGTGATGCGCCGCGCGCCCATACCGAGTCCTCTGGGAGTCGGCGCCGTAATGCGCTCGATACTTTCCATGGTATTGGCATAGGTGAGGAGGGGCTCTCCCATCCCCATGTACACCACGTTGGTGAGGGGCCGACCGAAACTTTCGATGCTTTGACGGTTAACACCCACCACTTGATCGAATATTTCGGAGGCTGCCAGGTTGCGTTTCCGGCCCATGCGGCCGGTGGCGCAGAATGCGCAGGTAAGGCTACAGCCAACCTGGGTGCTCACACAAACGGTAAAACGCTCGTCGTCAGGTACCGGAATGAGCACACTTTCTATTCGGTGTCCATCATGGGTAAGCCAGCGCGACTTGATGGTGCCATCTCCACTGTGTTGGGTTTTGTCTTCGTACAGGGTATTGAACGCAAAGTGGTCTTTCAGCTTGGTCCGGAGCTCTTTTGACAAATTGCTCATGGTATCAAAATCAGTGGCACACTTACTCCACAGCCATTCATAGAGTTGTTTGGCCCGAAATCGAGGTTCCCCCCAAGCAGAAAAAAGGGTTTCAATTTCGGGAAGCGATAAGGCGCGAATATCTTGACGGTCAGGCATGTTCGAAGCAGAAAAATATAGGGACACCGTGGTAGAAGCTGTCTTTTACCAGCCAGTGTATGGATGAAAAAAATGGCGGAAAAAGGATGTTTTAGGTCAGACAGCGTGCCACCCAACTAGTTGCTTTCCAACACCCCAAACGGGCTACTGCCCTGGATAATACCGCCACCTACCACGTCGTCTCCTTCATAGAAAACAGCACTTTGGCCGGGAGCAATACCTTTAACATTGGCATGAAACACCACTTCAAGGTTGTTGCCCACTGGATGGAGGGTGCTCAGGGTGCCCGCATCCCGATAGCGGACTTTGGTCACTGTTTCCAAGCCATTTTCTGGCAATTGATCGTATTTCATCAAGTTTATCTTGCCCACCATCATCTGGTTGCGGATAAGTTCCGCTTCACGACCCAGTACCACCGTGTTGGTTTCAGGCTGAATTTCGGTAACAAACATGGGCTCGCCCAATGCGATTCCCAACCCTTTGCGCTGCCCGACCGTATAGAAAGGATACCCTTCATGCTTACCCAACACTTTGCCGGAAGCATCCACAAAATGTCCGCCGGAAACCTGCTCATCCAATCCGTCAATGCGGCGGCGGAGAAAGCCGCGGTAGTCGTTGTCGGGCACAAAACAAATTTCGAAACTCTCGGCCTTCTTGCTGAGTTCATCCCAGCCGCGTTCAGCAGCCATGGCGCGCACCTCCGGCTTGGTAAAAACACCCAGTGGCATCCGGGTGCGTTGCAGACATTCCTGGCTCAGCCCCCACAATACGTAACTTTGGTCCTTTTGTTGATCTTTGGCTCGGCTGACGTACTTACGGCCTTCCAATTCGTTGATGATACCATAATGGCCCGTCGCAATGAATTGGCAATCCAACATGTCTGCACGACGCAACAAGGAATTCCACTTGATGTGGGTATTGCACAAAACACAGGGGTTCGGCGTGCGGCCAGCCATATATTCATCCACAAAATTGTCAATCACATAATCACCAAATTCCGTTCGAATATCAACGATAAAATGGTGGAAGCCCAAGTGCACCGCCACTGCACGGGCATCATTGATGGAATCTAGCGAACAACATCCTGTCTCTTTTTGAGAGCCGCCCGATGTGGCATAATCCCAGGTTTTCATGGTGACGCCCACCACTTCCCAACCCTCCTCATGGAGCAGTACGGCGGTGATGGTGCTGTCAATGCCGCCTGACATGGCGACGAGTGCTTTTCCGTGTTTAGACATAACAACAGTTTGATACGGTTCAAAGCCGTAGGTGACTGAAAAAATGGGCAACGCAACCAAAAAGCCCTAGTAAACTATATTAGCAGCGCTGTTCCTGCGTACAAAATGAACACCGCTGAAGAGTCGGGCAGATCTACCCCGCAGGAAGTACTACTGCTCTACCACAAAACGGCCACTTGACTCCCGTTTGTTGTTGATCTGCACCTCGTAGAAGTAAACACCCGGTCGCAGTGCGTTGTTCCAAGTCAACTCATTTTTACCATTGAGCTCAGGATTGTACTCGAGGGTGGTGATGTATTGGCCCATCGCGGTGAAAACACGCACCTGCACGAGATCAGAATGATGCAGATACAGGTTGAAATGGATCTCACCGGCAGAAGGGTTGGGCGTCAACGTGGTGACAAACCGGTCTTTTTCTACGTAATACCCTACATAAAGCGTTTTTGCAACACCATCCATCCATTTCATCCTCGCTAAAATCCACGTACGCAGGTAGGCGACATGGGCGCCGTAGGTGCCGCAGCAGTATGCGTTCGGCCAAAGGTATTCATTTAGTACCGGCCACCGCTGAAAATTGCGGTATTGGCTCTCCTGAAGCAAAGAAGTAAGCGAATCCAACACGTGCAACACTGCTTCATCACTCAATTGATTGGAGCGCAAGGCCGCCCAACGCTCCTTTAAATGACGGCGGTACTGTTGATCTTGCCACATTTTAGGCCACCAAAATGCATTAACCCAGCCATCGCCCGGACAAACATTGTTAAAATCTATGGCCCATCCACCGGTGCTTTCGCCCCCACAATAGTTGGCATTGCCGAGCGATATGTTGAAATCCCAGACTGGCCCGGCGTGCAGGCGTGGATCTTTATCGTCGCGGTCTTTCCAAAAAAAGGTACTGATACGGTAGCTGTCCACATTTTTCGCGAGTTCGTTGAGCAAGGTCAAATCCGCGAACGAGCCAACATCAAGATATTTTGGATAGCCTGTGGCGGTATCCGCAAACTGCTGGGTATTCATCACCGCCTCAAAATTATTGATCCAAGAACTGATATACTGGACCTGTTGGGGCTGAATATCTTCTAATTTTGGGTAGTGCACCTGCCACAGGGTGCGCTGCCAGGCGCCTGCGTATGGTGGATAGGGCGACTGCCACTGCGCCGATGGAGCACCCGTGGTTTTATCAATTTTCAGGATATAACCACCTGTAAGCGAATCACCGGCGAGGTCGGTAGGCTTCAATTTGCTGATGTCCACCCGGTCTTTGCCACGCTTGATTTTTTCCGCGGCGAGGTAGATGCCTTCGTACTTGCCGTTGAGCACCATTTCGACGAACCGCGTGCGCGGCGCCCAAGGCATGATGCGGCGTGCCAGTTCGAGTATAAGGGCATCTCGTACCAGACTTTTATCATTGTACGGTGCGAGAAACGCCCAATCTGATTCCTCCGGCATGCCCAACAAGGGGAAATCAGTGTCATTGCCATCGATGTCGCGCAACTCAATAGCGTATGGTTTTTTTTCAGAAAAAAAATCGGAAGCACTGCCCCGGCGTTCAATCCCAACCAAGCCATTGTAGTCCGCAGGCTGATCGGTGAGATCATTGCGCACATTCGGGCCATTGTACAGCACCTGCATTTGCGCCGTTATTTTTGGCTCCAATGGTATCTCTTGTCCGTTCGTATTGATGAGAACAATGGGTAAATTGGAAGAAACAAAATTTACCTGGGCCACAGCAAAAGCAGGCAAACAGGCAAACAGGAGTCGAAATGCTTTCATACGCTTTGGAGTGTATTTCACACTGTAACTGGTTAGTTGGTCGCGTTTGAGACAACAAAGTGGCCTTTTATGGCCATGTAGCCTGCAAACTAGCCAGTTCCACTCAAATATAACTACTTGGGTGGTCTCATACAGCGAGCCACCTAAGTAGGTACGAGAAAAGGACAACAACTACCACAAAATCGTGGTATTCACAGGATAAGTATTGAGCAGATTACTTGATCACCACCATTTTCATCTTCACGTCTTTCTTTGGACGGTCGCCGGGGCCCGTTTCCGTTGCCGCGATTTTATCAATAACCTCCATTCCTTTGATGACACGTCCGAATACGGTATATTCCTGATCGAGCTGCGGCGTTCCGCCCACTGTGAGGTAAGCTGCGCGTTGTTCCGGCGTATAATGGAAACCACGCATGGTCTCCATCTGATTGAGCATCGTCTCCGTGACAGGACTGCCCTGAACGATGTAGAACTGCGAGCCGGAAGATTTTTTCTCTGGATTGCCGGTACGAGCGGCACAAATGGCACCTTTCAGGTGACACAGGGTATCCACAAATTCGGCAGGAACTTGATAGCTGGGTCCGCCCATACCCAATGCTTTTCCTGCGGGAGCATTGCGAGAATCAGGGTCGCCACCTTGAATCATAAAACTACCGATCACCCGGTGAAAGAGCAGGTCGTTGTAGTAGCCCTCATCGGCCAGCTTAATGAAATTGTCGCGGTGTTTTGGCGTTGCATTGTAAAACTCGGCGGTCATCGTTCCGAAATCCGTTTCGATTTCCACGAGGCAACGCTCGGGTGCAGTTACTTGAATCATTTGTTTGGTAATGACTGTTTTGGCGCCTTTTGTGGCTTTGAGTACGACGGCATGATTGCCGGATTGTGTATAGCGGTGCTTAGGATTGGCTTCTTGAGACGTGCTGCCATCGCCAAAATCCCAACTGTAGGTCTCCGCTTTAAATTTCGTGGTGTTGACAAACGAAACTTCCACCGGTGCTACCAACTTTTGGGTTGGAATGGTAAAGCTCGCTGTTGGCTTAACCGCACAAGAAGTGAGCAAAAAGGCAGAAAAAACACTGAAAAAGAATGCTTTATTCATGGAATAATGATGTTGAAAGTGACTATTACCGTTGATTTATACCAATAAAGGCACAAAGATGCAGTAATTATGGTATATTGATGCGCGGCAAAACAAGCCATTTACTGCGTAACAGGTCTTTTTTGTCTCCAACGCGACCACCTAAGATATTACCTTCTTAAAATAAAAGCGGTAAGCCAGCCAGCCCATGGCCACCACAAAAAGACCAGCTGCCGCTTTCTCCCAACTCCCTACCACGGTAAAGCCAACGAACCAAGCACAAATAGCGATGAAAACAAGGGGGGTAAACGGATAACCCAAGGCGCGGTAACTGCGCTCCGCATCCGGTCTTTTTTTGCGAAAAACAAAGATCGTAGTACCCACCAGCATCAACCCCAACCAGTCCATAAAGGTCACATATTCAATGAGGTCTTCAAAGGTGCCCCAAAAACCCAAGAGAAACAACGCCCACGTGCTTTGGGTGAGAATGGCCCAAACGGGGGTACGCCATTTGGGGTGTACTTCGGCCAGTTTTGGGAAAAAAATGCCGTCTTTTGCCATAGCGTAATACATCCGCGGCGCCGTCATACAATAGATGCCTGTGGTGCCAAAGGTGCTGAGGGCTATCAGAAATGCCATCAAAGTGCCGCCAGCAGGAAATACCGTGTTCATCGCATCTGCCGCAACCGTTTTGGAATGGGCAATTTGCTCCATCGGCAACAAACGCATGTACGCAAGATTGGCCAACACATACACAATGGTGACAATGGCCGCACCAAGTATCATGGCCCTGGGAACAGTTCGCTGCGGATTTTTGGCCTCCCCAGCCATGTAGGAAACGTGCTGCCAACCACCATAACTCCACAATACACCGATAAAAGCCACCGCAAACGCACTGACCAAGTTGGATGGAGCACTCCGGGAAAAATCACTCGCCATATTGGTTGCTTGTACCTGCGGATGTGCAAAAAACCAACCGGCAGCAATGATCAATACCAATCCCAACAACTTAGCCCCAGTGAATATATTGGCAATCCAAGCCCCTACCCTTACGCCAAACAGGTTTACAATGGTCAAAAAAACAATGAGCGCCGCCGCCAATGGCATACCCCACGATGCCGTATGCGCCCCACCATAGAGGTAGAGCAAATGCTCAGAACATACCACTGCCAGGGCCGCAATACTGCCCGACGTGCTGATAAATAAAATAAACCACCCATACAAAAAACCCATGCCGTCCCCATACGCCTCCCGCAGGTAAACATACAGTCCGCCTGCTCCCGGAAACATACTGCCCATCTCCGCAAACGTAAGGGCGCCTGCCAGCGCCACAATCCCGCCCAATACCCACAACATGACAACGTACTCAGGCAAGTGCACCTCTAGGGCAATTTTACCGGGCGTACGGAAGATCCCACTGCCAATGGTGCTGCCAATGGCAATCATGGTGAGCCCGTATAGGGTAAGCGTACGTCGTAGTTCTGCAGACATTTTTTTGTTTTTTTGTAACTGGTTACGTTTTATTGTAACTGGTTAGCGTGGTCGCGTCTGAGACAAAAAAGTGGACATTTTTTGCCAGACAGCGTTCCACCGAACCAGTTACGTTTTATTAATATTGGGAAACTCCTTTCACAAAGAGCATCCAACCCCCTACCCTACCAACGCATCAGTGCGCTGGCCCAGGTAAAACCGCTGCCAAATGCTGCCAGACAAACCAAATCCCCCTCCTTTATTTTACCGGCTTCCCACGCTTCGCACAAGGCAATTGGAACAGACGCCGCCGTGGTGTTGCCGTATTTCTGTATGTTGTTCCATACTTGGTCATCCCGCAGGCCCAAGAGACGCTGTACCATCTGGCTGATCCGCAAGTTGGCTTGGTGCGGAATGAACATCGAAATGTCTGTGGTCTGAAGCCCAACTTCTTTCAAGGCCTCCTGGATAACTTCCGGAAACTTCTGAATGGCCATTTTAAAGACAAATTGACCTTCCATATTGGGATAAATCAATCCCTCGGCTATCATTTTTGGCGTAATAAAGATTTCGCCATACGTGTCCGCCGGCGGATAGCCGTAATCAACAGCCTCTTCCACCTTCGCTGCGTGGTAGCCTCCATGCGCACCTGGATTGATAAATGCCAATTTTTCGGCGTATGTACCATTCGAGTGCAATTTCGTGGTAAGAATTCCACGAGCGGGATCTTCAGAACGTTGAATGACCGCAGCACCGGCTCCATCTCCAAAAATCACGGTCACATTGCGGCCACGGGTACTAAAATCTAGGCCCATCGAGTGCATCTCGGAGCCAACCACGAGCACATTTTTATACATGCCCGTCTTCACAAATTGATCCGCAATGCTGAGGCCATACAGAAAGCCACTGCACTGATTCCGAACATCCAACGCACCGGCCTCATGACCAGTAATGCCCAGTTCACGTTGCAACAACACCCCGCAACCAGGAAAATAGTAATCGGGACTAAGCGTCGCAAACACGATGAAATCAACCTCATCGGGGCGGATACCGGCACGCTCACAGGCGATACGTGCAGCGGCAGCACCCATAGAAGTGGTTGTTTCCGCATGTTTTTTTCCGTATCGGCGCTCCTGAATGCCGGTGCGCTCCTGAATCCACGCATCTGTGGTCTCCATAACATTGGAGAGCTCGTCATTGGTGACGATGCGCTCCGGGACGTAGTAGCCGATACCGGCAATCTTGCTGCGAAACATTCTGATGGGTTGTTTAAATGGTTAATAGCTCTGCTTGGCAAAGTTAATTGATCGAAGGCATTTTTTAGCCACCGATCAATTAACTTTGCAAAATGAAATGTCAGGCTACCATTTTTCTTGCCCTTATCATCTTAACAAATGTCGCAGTTGCTCAGTCGGGCATACGCGCAATTCATTTGGAAGAAGGTCTTCAACTCGCGCTGGCCAACAACGCTCAGGTGCGCAAAAATAAACTTGACCGCCAATTGCTGGAACGCAAATTCAAAGAAGCGCGCAGTGCAGTGCTACCAGATGTGAATGCCGGGATTAACTTGGACTGGTACCCACTCTTACCGACCCAGTTGCTGCCGGGTCAACTGTTCGGCATGGCCGATGGCACCTTTGTGTCCACCCAATTCGGCAGACCATGGCAACTATCTGGTACCATCACCATGGAGCAGCCAGTCCTGAATGAATCCGCACGCAGAAGTATCCCAGCACTCAATGTGACGCGCGGTATCAGCGACATGTTGCTCGAAAAATCAAACGAAGACGTTATCTTCAACACCGCAACGGTGTTTTACCAAACCCTACAGATGGAACAACTGCTGCGGGGGGTAAAAGCCAATGTTGGCAAACTGGAGGCACTCCAAGGTATGGCAGAACTGCAACTGGCCAATGGGTACGCCATTCCAACCGATGTAAAACGTATCCGGGTGGCTCGGACCAACCTCGAAACCCAACGACAAAACCTGCTCACCGCCATCAGTAGCCTGCGACAAACACTGCAGTTCCTCTGCGGATTGCCCTACGAAGATCCACTAGAATTGTTGGAAGAAGTAGGCACCCCTGCCGCTGACTCGCTGCGCTGGCAATCCTTAAACCTCGTTACGGAAACCACCACCGAGCACCGTCTCCTCATGTATCAACTTGAAATGACCCGTATCCAGGGCCGCAGCGTCCTGGCAGAAGCATTCCCGACCTTGGATTTTTATGCCGCAGTTTCTGCACAGGCTTTCCGCCCAGACATCAATTTCTTTGAGCCCGACCGACGCTGGTATGGCATGGCCGCTGTTGGTTTTAAACTCAAAGCCCCGCTTTTTGATGGCTTCCGGGTGCACAACAAATCGTGGGTTTTCAAACTGGAAGAAAAAAAACTGGAAGAAGATCACCGACAGTTTGTTGCCGCTAAAACCCTCGACTTCCGAATGGCACATGAGCAATTCCAAAATGCGCTCCGCGCCTTACAAACCCAGAACGACAACGTCGCCCTAGCCCAGGAAATAACCGATAAACTACTGTTACAATACAAAGAAGGTATCGCCTCTCTAACTGACTTACTCAACGCACAAACCGCCCTCTCCGAGGCTGAAACAAACTACTGGCAACAGGTTTTTGGATATAAACTGGCCGTTTTGAAACTACTCAAATCCGCTGGGCGACTGGAAGATTTAAAAGTAAAATAGTGCCGTTTTGTAAGTGATTAGGTGGTCGTGTCTCAAATAAAAAGTGGTCATTTTTACCATGCGAAGCGGGGGGTGTGTAGCCCGCGTAATAGCCAACACGGTAAAAAATGGACGCAGTATGGCGGAAAGTGGCCTTTTTGGGCCAGACAGCGTGCTCCTTAAGCCGTTACCTTTAAAAAAATAGATGATCTCCATCACCTCCATTAATGCCGGAAATTTGCAAAAAAAAACCAATAAATTCCGGAAATTTGCAGTCTTTATAACATACGAGTTTTCTGGAGTTTTTTCGAAAATTTTGGTGGCAACTTTGGTGGTCGTATCTGAAACAAAATAAGTGGCCTTTTTAGGCCTGACGAATCGAGTTTTTGCAGGCATTGGCTGCACTTCAGTCAAAATAATCTGCGAAAATGGGCCTTTTTGAGTCAGACAATGCGCCATCTACCTTGATTACAAATTTTGTCATATAAAAAAAGTTGTAACCAGTTACAAAAACAAACTGATTTGAAACGCCTAATCTCTGTAGTATTGTCCATCATACTCCTCTATTCCTGCCAAAAGCAAGTAGAGCAAACCAAGCCAACGGTCGGTAAAATTTCCGAATCCGTTTATGCGTCGGGTATCATTAAAAGCAAAAACCAATACCAGGTTTTTGCATCGGTCGGTGGGCTGATTCAAAAAATGTTGGTCAAAAAAGGCGATCTGGTCAAAAAAGGCGATCCGCTCTTCGTCATCCAACATGAACCCTCCATCCTGAATGCCGAAAATGCCAGACTAGCCGCTGATTTTGCCATCGCCAATACCCGTGGCGAACGATTGGACGAACTGAAAAGCAACATCGAAACTGTCAGAAGCCGGATGGCCAACGACTCGCTGCTCCTCTTGCGTCAACGCGGACTCTGGGCCCAACAAATTGGCTCAAAAGTGGAATTGGAACAGCGTGAATTGGCTTATACCAGTGCTGCCGCCAACTATCAGGCGGCCATTTACCGATACAATGACCTAAAAAAACAACTTGCGTTCGCTGCTGCGCAATCCAACAAACAACTTTCTATCAGCAAAACAATCTCGGAAGATTATGTCGTTCGTAGTCGAATGGATGGACGAGTGTACAGTATTGCCAAAGAAGCCGGCGAAATTGTCAATACACAAAGCCCCGTAGCGGTAATTGGAGATGCCAATCAATACATCGCCGAACTTCAGGTGGACGAATCAGATATTGTCCGTATTAAAATTGGGCTTCAAACACTGATCACCCTAGAAGCCTTTAAAGGTCAGGTTTTTAACGCACAGGTGGCAAAAATTGACCCCATCATGAACGAGCGCTCTAGAACATTTACCATTGAAGCCACTTTCACAGAACTGCCTCCGGTTTTATACCCCTATTTATCAACAGAAGCCAATATCATCATTCAGGCCAAAGAGCATGTTATGACCATCCCAAGATCCTATTTGATCGGAGACTCTCTTGTAACCCTGCGCAACAGGCTTACACAAAAAGTAACCGTCGGCTTGAAAGATTACCAGTTGGCGGAAATAATCAGTGGCCTTGACGCAGGTGAAACCATCCTGAAACCAGCAAAATGAACTTAATACTCCTTGCAGATATCGCAAAATCGCTGCTGCTGGCGCGTTGGCGACAATCACTCGTAGCTGCCATCGGCGTCACGTTCAGTATCACCATGTTCATCGCCCTCCTGGGTTTTATGAATGGCCTTAACGACCTGCTGGATGGGCTGATCTTGAATCGTACAGCGCATGTACGCCTTTACAACGACGTCAAGCCCAACCAAAACCAACCGGTTAATCTTGCTGCCAACTTTAAAGACGGTCACAACTTCATCCAATCCGTCCAATCAAACGGCGCAAAAATTGAAATATACAACAACGCAGCCATCATAAATACCCTGAAAGCAGATACACGCGTTTTGGGGATAGCGCCCAAAATCACGGCACCTGTCTTGTACAACGCAGCCACCATCGACATCAATGGCACGGTAAGCGGTATTGATGTTATCGAAGAAAATACCCTCTTCTTTTTCAGCGACTACGTCACCATGGGCAATGCACTTGATCTGAAAAATGTCAACAACAGCATCATTCTAGGACTTGGCGTCGCAGAAAAATTAATGGCCAACATCGGGGATGTAATTCAAGTCACTACCTCCAAAGGAGATCGACTACCCCTGAAAGTGGTCGGTATTTTTCAATCAGGGCTGAAAGACCTCGACAAGGTGCAAAGCTACGCCTCTATTGCAACCACGCAAAAAATGCTGGGCGTTTCCAATAGTTACATCACCGAGATTCAAATCAAACTCAAAGACCTCAAAATGGCGCCGGCGGCTGCCAAAGAATATGCCCATCTGTTTCAAATAGATGCTGAAGACATACAGACTGCCAATTCGCAATTCGAAACAGGAAGTTTTGTGCGAACGCTCATCTCTTACGTGGTGGGTATCACCTTGCTGATTGTGGCCGGATTTGGTATTTACAACATCCTTAATATGATGATCTATGAAAAAATGGATACCATCGCCATTCTGAAAGCTACCGGCTTCTCAGGAAGCGACGTCCGGAAAATATTCCTCGGCATCGCGCTGACAATCGGATTCCTGGGTGGTTTGCTGGGCCTCATAACTGGTTTTGTTTTATCCCTCATCATTGACCAAATCCCCTTCAACACAGCAGCCTTACCCACCATCAAAACATATCCCATCAACTACAACCCTGTATTTTATATCATTGGAATCGTTTTTTCCATTATCACCACCTACTTGGCTGGTTTTTTCCCTGCAAGAAAAGCAAGTGCCATTGATCCTGTCATCATCATCCGGGGTAAATAACGCATGGCACAAATTGTCCTACAATCCAATAACATCAACAAGCGCTTCAACGATCCAGTCACCGTTGAAGTCCTAAAAAATATTTCCTTCTCCATCAATAAAGGGGAATTCGTCTCCATCACCGGGAAATCAGGGTGCGGAAAATCCACACTCCTATACATCCTTTCTACCATGGACACCGATTACCAAGGCGACCTGTGGATAGACCGCGACCTCATGCGCGGCAAAAGCGAGGCGCAACTCGCCCGCATTCGAAATGAAAAAATAGGCTTTGTCTTTCAGTTTCACTACCTGCTGAATGAATTCTCAGTGCTGAAGAATGTGATGCTCCCCGGACTAAAACTCAAAAAATACTCGGAAGCAGAAGTGGAACACCGTGCCCTGGAACGACTGAAAATGCTCGGTATCGAAACGCTGGCGCTGAAAAGCGCCAACCAACTATCAGGCGGTGAAAAACAGCGCGTCGCCATCGCACGGGCACTCATCAACGACCCCATCATCATCATGGGTGACGAACCAACAGGGAACCTCGACAATAAAAACAGCGATGTTGTCTTTGATATTTTTAAAGAACTCTGCGACGAGTACCAACAAACCCTCCTAATCGTAACACACGACCAATCCTTCGCCGCCCGCACCCACAGAACCATTGAAATGGCGGACGGCAGGATTATTACCGCATAAACAATTGGTTGTTGGTCGCGTTTGAGACAAAAAAACGGCCACTTTTTGTCTCAAACAGCGGGCCACCTAAACAGTTAACCCGCAAAACGCTTTACTTTTCGTGCTCTTGGCCGAATTTTGACAACCTCCTTGGAGCCGAACGGTCATAAAAAACGCGTACCCAAGCCGTCATTTGATGCTGCGTCATTTTGTCGGCAGTCACAACCCCCATAATTTTTGGCGTATGGTGCTGAGCTTCCAACAAATTTTCTAAACCATACTTCCCCTCTGAAGGTCCAAAAACAACCAACTCCTCTGTCGATGGATCTATATGCTCCAATATCTTGTTGAAAAAACGCTTCTCCTCCAAGTGACGCCGCTCTTCTATACTGCGCTGATTTGAGAATCCCTGCGGCCCCCATGGCGTTTTACTCCTGCTCCCACCCAAAGGAGTACTCTCCTCAATGTGGGATGGAACATGCTCTACTACAACCTCACCATCTTGCTCCACCGGAAGCGTGATTACCCACGCATCGCGCAGGTCAAGCCATATACCTGTTTGCTTTTTCATATTGCTGTGTTTTTAGAACACAAAAATGAAGGCTGTTTTTCAGTATTTACTTGACAGACGTCATCGACCAGAATGATATACCACTTGTTCGACTTTCAGGCAACCTCATAGCCCCCTGTCGCGTCATTCGACCACTCCATTAGTACCTTCTTTTAAAACTTACTCCTGCTTTTTTGAAAATGACGAAGAAGAACAGCCTTCTTGCAGCGATCGCCTTGATTTCGATTTGCGCCATGTACGCTTTTTCCTACCCGGAAAAATTGCGCGATAACGTGCTCACCATCTTGTTCCCAGATGAAATACTGCCCATTGCCGAAGTGCACACCGACCAAAAAAATGAGGCTGTCAAGTATCCTACAGCCACCCTTGACACTTTCCCTCCCCTGAGTGAACGGTACAATGACTTTCTCCACGCCGGCAACAACAATCCCTTCGACCTACGCGATCCAAAAGCCATTGACCAAGTAGTGGAATACGACCCCACCACCGATCGCTACATCCTAACGGAAAAAATCGGGGAAGACTTCTACCGCGCACCTACCTACATGACCTTTGATGAATACGTGCGCTGGCGCGATCAAAAACAACAGGCCGCTTATTTCGACCGATTGCAGGGAGCTGTTACACCCGGCGCCAAAAACGCCGACGGAAACGGTGACCCCGTTGCCAAATTTGATATAAAAAATTCGCTCATCGACCGACTGTTTGGTGGCACCAATGTGGACATCAAGCCCCAAGGCAATATCAACCTAACCTTCGGCTTCGATTACCAAAATATTCAAAATCCAATCCTGACCCGACGCCAACAGCGAAATGGTAATTTCGATTTTGATATGGACATCAACATGAGCGCCGCAGGAAAAATAGGGGAAAAACTCAACCTCAATTTCAATTACAATACCCAGGCTACATTTGACTTCGACAACCAAATGAAGATAAAATACGATACCAAAAACTTCTCGGAAGACGAAATTCTCCAAAATATTGAAGCCGGTAACGTGTCCCTGCCCCTGCGATCAAACCTGATCAAAGGCGTTCAAAACCTATTTGGTGTCAAAACTGAAATGAAATTCGGCCACCTGCGCACCACCCTTGTTGCCAGCCAACAACGCTCCAAACAGCAGACCCTCAAGGTGCAAGGCGGCTCTCAGGTACAGGAATTCTCAAAACCCATCGACGAATACGACGAAAACCGACACTTCTTCATCAGCCAGTGGAACCGCAATGAGTTCGAACCGGCTATGAAATGCCTCCCCGTCCCTCAATCGCTCTTCAACATCACCCGCATGGAGGTGTGGATCACCAACGACAAACAGGAAAGTGTCAATACCCGCGATATTGTAGGCCTTACCGACCTGGCTGAACCTGACTCCTGCGCAACAGCATGGAAGCTTTCCGCCCCTCCAGGCCAAGATATCAAAGGAAAAGGGCTGCCCGCCAACCAAAACAACGGTCTGTACGGAAAAGTATTGGAAGAACTAACCGTGGACTCCTCGCTCCGCTTCAGCGACCGCGTTGTGAGCAAACTCACAGGCCCCGTCTTCAACCTCAAACAAATCAAAGACTTCGAAAAAGTCAACGCCCGCCAGCTGAACCCCTCTGAGTTCTCCTACAACCAGCAGTTGGGCTTTATCAGCGTCAACCTTAACGTACAACCCGACCAAGTGGTGGGCGTGGCAATGGAGTACACCTACAATGGTGTACCCTATAAAATTGGTGAGTTCTCCAGCGATATCGCCAAGAAAAACTCCATTGACACACTGAAAACCAACGTACTTTTTGTTAAAATGCTGAAAAGTACCACGGCCAATATTCAGTACCCCATCTGGGACTTGATGATGAAAAACGTCTATGCCGTGGGTACCGCCAACGTGGACCCCCAAGAATTCCGCTTCGACATCTATTACGAAGATCCGGGTAAAGGACAGAAGCGTTTTCTTTCCGGCGACGATATTCCAATGGACCTCAAAGGGCACCCGCTGCTCCAAGTATTCAACCTCGACAAACTCAACCTGCAAAACGACCCCGGTCCCGATGGTATCTTTGACTTTGTACCGGATCTGACCATCAACCTGCGGTCGGGTCGTATCATGTTTCCTGTATTGGAGCCCTTTGGCAGCTATATCTCAAACAAGATCATTGAAGCCGGCGCAACCCAAGCCGTGGCAGAAAAATACGCGTATCCACAACTCTACAACCTAACGCCTTTCAAAGCCCGGGAGTTCCAACAATTCAACCGGTTTACCTTGAAAGGTACCTACAAGTCCAGTACGTCGGCGGAAATATCCCTCGGTACGTTCAACTTGCCCCAAGGCTCGGTGCGGGTTACTGCCGGTGGACAACAACTGCGCGAAGGAGTCGATTATCAGGTTGATTACAACATCGGAAAAGTGAAAATTCTCAACGATGCCATCCTGCAATCGGGTCAAAATGTAAATGTAAGTTTCGAAGACAACAGCTTCTTTGGCTTTCAAAGCCGCTCCATGATCGGCGCCCGTTTTGATTATGAAGTCAGCAAAGACCTGACCGTGGGTGGTACTTTCCTCAACCTTTTTGAACGCCCCCTCACCCAAAAGGTAAACTTCGGCGACGACCCCATCAACAACAAGGTTTACGGCCTCGATTTTAGTTTGTCAAAAGACGCTCCCTGGCTCACCAAGTTGGTGGACAAGCTTCCACTGATTGAAACCAAAGCGCCTTCCACGATTACCGCTCAAGCGGAAGTAGCAGCACTTCAACCTGGCCACAACCGAGCCATCAACCAAGGTGCAGACAATGGCGGGGTGGTGTACCTCGACGACTTTGAAGGCAGCACCGCCAATTTGCCCCTCACCACGCAATTCAACCAATGGGTCATTTCCTCCACCCCTCAAGGTGTTCCAACCCTGTTCCCAGAGTCTGATCCAACCAACACCAGTCTTTCTCTGGGTGCAAACCGCGCCGGATTATCTTGGTACGTGTCAGACCCAAGTGCCAGAGATGCCGTGGACGGATCTGACCCCTATACCCGACTCATTCAATACCAAGATATATTCCCCAACCGACAGCTTACACCTTTCGAACAATCGAGCTTAAGACCCCTGGACGTAACCTTTTATCCCCGTGACCGCGGACCATACAACTTTGAATTACCCGATGGCTACCCCGGAATTTCCAAGGGCCTAAACATCAGTGGGGAACTCAACGAGCCTGGTACCCGGTGGGCAGGTTTTATGCGTGAATTGACCACCAATGATTTTGAAGCCGCCAACATCGAATTCGTAGAATTCTGGATGCTCAATCCATACATGGAAAAAGTAGATGGTTCGCCCGTGTCTGATGATGGCACCATGTACATTGACCTTGGATCTGTCTCCGAAGACGTAATGCGCGACTCCCGTCAGTTTTTTGAAAATGGACTACCCACCGGGACCACCACCATTGCCACTGACAACTCAACTTGGGGCCGAGTGCCCATCGAAGCGCCCGTGGTGAATGCCTTTGACAACCAAGAATCAAACCGCGTACTGCAAGATCTGGGCCTCGATGGCTTGAACGATGCCGATGAAAAGACGTTTTTCAGCGACTGGTACAATCAGATTGTCAGCTCTCCCCTCTCCCAAAATGCCATAGCTGCCATCACCGCAGACCCATCCAATGACAATTTCGTGTATTTCCGGGATGAACGCTTCAGCAGCAACCCTCCCGGTTTGCTCGAACGGTACCGCAATTTCAACAAACAACAGGGCAACTCACCCGTCAACCAAAGCAACAACCTCAACCCCTCCGCCACCAACTACCCCGACCAAGAAGACTTGAACCGCGACCGGTCACTCAATGAAACCGAAGCCTATTTCCGCTACAAAATTCACCTAGCAAAAACAACAGTCGGTGGCCAAGAGGTGATCGACGAAAATACCCCCGAATTGAAGGATCTCATCACCAATACGGTAACCTTCAACAAAGACGGCCGCGATTACGTGTGGTACCGATTTAAAGTGCCACTCGATTTGCTCGCCCGCGAACAAGTCGGCGGTATTCAGGATTTCCGCTCCGTGCGCTTCGTCCGGATGTTCTGGAAAGGCTTCACCGAACGCACCACCTTTCGCTTCGCAACCCTCGAACTCGGCCGCAACCAGTGGCGCCGATTCACCCAAGCCCTGCCCAATGTAGATCCAGGCTCTACCAGTATCTGTGATGTAGGCTTCAATCAGATCCCCTTCGATGTCAATGCGGTCAGTATTGAAGAAAATTCGGCACGCGAACCTTTCAATTACACCATCCCATACGGCATCCAACGCGAACAATCGGTGGGCGCTTTCCCCGATATCCTGCAAAACGAACAGTCACTCGCCATGAGTGTCTGTAACCTGGCGCCCTGTGATGCCCGCGCGGTTTTCAAAAGCCTCAACATGGACTTGCGCCAGTACAAACGCATCAAAATGTTCGCACATGCAGAGGCCCTCGACCAAGCCAATTTCCCACTCGACTCCACCAATATGAAAATTTTTATCCGCATGGGGTCGGACTTTATCAACAATTACTACGAATACGAACTGCCTCTTTACCCTTCCGATGCCCTAAAACTCAATGGAAATCCCGATAGCCGGGATTACAAAGAAGAAGTGTGGCGACCAGAAAACGCATTCGACTTCCCTTTGGAACTTTTTACCGACGTGAAAAAGGAACGAAACGCCAATACTTCCTGGCAAATCAGCAACCCCTTTATCACCGCAGATCCTGAAAAGTCCGGCGCTAAAGTGAAAGTTGTGGGCAACCCCAACCTTGGATATGTCAAGGGAATCATGATCGGGGTGCGCAACATTGACCCGGAAAAACAAGACCAGTGTGTAGAAGTGTGGCTCAACGAATTGCGACTCAACGGATTCAATGAAAAAGGCGGCTACGCCGGACAAGCACGCATGGACATCAAATTGGCAGATTTTGGCAACGTATCTTTCGCCGGTAACTACTCCAGCATCGGTTGGGGTAGTATCGAGGAAAAACTCGCACAACGCCAACGCGAAGAGGTGATTCAATACGACGTGTCCACCAACCTAGAATTGGGGAAATTGTTGCCTGAAAAATCTGGCCTCAAATTGCCATTCTATGCCCAATATTCGAATATCACCCGAAACCCGGAATACGACCCCTACGACCTAGACATCAAACTGAAAGATAAAGTACGCGATGAAGCCGACCCTGTCGTTAAACAGGAAATAAAAGATATGGCCCAAGATGTAACCATCGTGCGCGGATACAACTTCACCAACGTCAGAAAAGAACGCAAAGGAAAAGCTCGCAAAGTACCCCTACCTTGGAATGTAGAAAATTTCAGCGTTACTTATGCCTACAACCAACAAAAAATCCGCACCCCATTCATCCAAAACGGCGAACAAAACCAATACAAAGGCGCCTTAGATTGGCAGTATTCTACCGGCATGAAACCACTCAAGCCGTTCAAAAAAATGATCAAAAATGACAAATACCTGAAATTTGTCTCTGACTTCAACTTCAATCCATTGCCGGAAAATTACGGGTTCAGCTCTAACTTGGAACGACTCGCCGCCATTACAACGTACCGATTCGCTGGAGAGGATGCATCGCTGAATACCTACTATAACCGCCGTTTTACCTGGGACAGAAACTATGACCTTGGCTGGACCATCGCACAATCCCTCCGCTTTAACTTAGACGCCACCGCACGCAGTATCATCGATGAACCCCTGCAGTTTGAAGGGGGACAAGAGGTGACAACTGCCGAGCGCCGCAACGTTCTGTGGAATAATTTTAAAACGCTGGGACGCCCCAAATCCTATACACACAGCGCAAGCCTCAACTGGACGTTGCCCTTCAAATCAATCCCTTTCATGGACTGGGTGAGTATGAAGGCGTCTTATACCGCAGGTTATACTTGGACGGCCCAGTCGCTCAAATTGCAAAACCTCGATGCCGGCACTTTCCAAGATCGTGTGAATGAACGAAGCCTGGGCAATGTTATCCAAAACAACAATACCCGCCAAATAAACGGTGATTACAACCTGGAACAACTCTATAACAAGAGCAAATACCTACAAAAAATCAATAAACCGAGCAAAGGCGGCAAAGGAGACAAAGGGAAAAATGAGAAAAATGACGACCTGAATGCCGGTGATGAAGAGGGTGGAGAAGACAAAGGCGCCCCCGCTGGCGGTGGCGGTAAAAACCCTGACGGTGGCGGCAAGGGAAAAAATGGCAGCAAGGTGCCGACCAGCAAAGGGAAAGAATCGCTGAGCGGCAACAGTGCCGACAAAAACGCCGCAAACCCGCGCAATAAAGACAACAACGATCCAAATGCTGGCGGCGCCGTGGGTGGCGGAAGTGTAGGCGGTGCTGTGGGCGCACCAAATGGCGGCGCCGGTCCCACAGGCGGCCCGGGCGGAAAAGATGCTGCTAATCCAGGCGGCGGCGCAGACAACCCTGCCGGAAACGGTAGTATCACGGACCGAAAAGGAAAAGACGGCAAACAAGTGAAGGATAAGAAAGAAAGACAGCCCTCTATGGCAGAACGCATCGCACTGCGCCCGCTCATGCTCGTGCGAAAAGCTCGATTCAATTACACCGAAAACTTCAGCACGATTGTCCCAGGCTTTACACCCGATACCAAACTCATGGGTTTGAGCGAAAGCTTTGACGCCCCAGGTTGGGAATTCGTCGCCGGTATGCAACCGGGCGACTCCTGGCTCGATGAGGCCGGACGAAATGGCTGGATTACCCACCGCCCGGAACTCAACCAACAGGTCATGCGAAATTATACGCAAAACTTCGATGCCGGATTGACCATAGAACCGTTTCCTGATTTCCGCGTCGAAGTGACCGCCAATAAACAGTATGCACGCAACAGTACCGAGTTGTTTAAAGATCAAATATTCAATGTCAACCCCGACTCCGTCGGATACGAACACCGCGCTCAACGCGATTTGGGTAGTTATACCATCTCTTATTTCTCCCTGCAAACGCTGTTTGACAACGATATAAATCGTATTTTCAGCCGTTATGAGGAATACAGACCCATCGTGTCTAAACGGTTGGGGATTGAAGCCAATGACTTGGCTGAACACGAAACAGACAAAGGATATGTGAAAGGATTCGGTAAAATTCAACAACAGGTGCTCATCCCGGCTTTTGTGGCCGCATACACCGATGCCAATCCCAATACCGTCGGATTGGATATTTTCAAAACTCTGCCCTCGGTAAACTGGAAATTGAACTACAACGGACTGAACAAAATCGGCAACCTGAAAGACATCTTCTCAAGTGTCCAAATTTCTCATGGGTACAAAAATACCCTGACGGTCAATTCCTACAACACCGACTTGTTCTATGATGCCGCCAAACCTTATACCATTGACGCCCTGAACTACAACTACGTGGCACGGTATGAAATTCCACAAGTCGTCATCAATGAGCAATTTCAACCGCTGTTTGGTGTAGATGTGAAATTTAAAAATGAGATGACCCTCAAGGCCGATTTCAAAAAGACCCGGGCGCTGGCCATGTCTTTCATCGACTATCAACTGGCAGAAAGTAGGTCCACCAGCTATTCCGTGGGCTTTGGCTATCGAATGAAAAACGTCAACATCCCTTTCCTCACCGGCAAGAAAAAAGGCCAGACAGCCAAGAAAAAGAACGCCAAGTCGAAACAAGCAGCCCCGGCAACGGGTGTGCCCGGCTCAACAGGCGGTAGCGGAAATGCCGGTAACGACCTTACCTTCAAATTTGACTTCGAAGTGCGCGACGATATCACCACCAACCACTTGCTCGACAGCCCCAACCAAGCCATCCCAACCAGGGGTTCCCGGACGGTCAGCATCAACCCAGCGGTGGAATACGCGCTCAACAAACGCCTGAAACTCCGCTTGTTCACAGATTACCGCAAAACAGTGCCGAAAACCTCACAGTCATTCCCGATTACAACACTCAACTCGGGTATTACCGTGCAGTTTTCGCTCAATTGATGCCCACCAAAAACCACCACATCATCCAAAATTGACCTGTAATTATTTCACTTGCCTTTTCTTACACCATGTCTGAACAAATCCGTCAACTTGAACCCACTGCACCTTGGAGTTTTTTTGCTGACCTCAATGCCATTCCCCGTGCATCTAAAAAAGAAACCCGCATTGCACAATGGGTGCAGGAATTTGGTCGAAGTCACGGACTGGAAGTCCTTACAGATGATTTCGGCAATATTATCATCAAAAAAAAGGCATTCCCAGGTCGTGAAAAAAGCCCGGTCGTTATCTTACAGGGACACCTGGACATGGTCCACTCCAAAAATGATACCGTGGATTTTAACTTCGATGAACAGGGTATTGATATGTATGTGGATGGCGACTGGGTGCGTGCCCGCGGCACCACACTCGGCGCCGACAACGGTTTGGGCGTTGCCGCTATACTCGCTGTGCTGGCTTCCCACGACATCGTCCACCCGCCCTTGGAAGCCCTTTTCACCCTCGATGAAGAGCAAGGTCTGAGCGGCGCTAAAAATCTGGGACGCGGAATGCTGTCCGGAACTATACTGCTCAACCTCGACACGGAAGAAGACCACGTGTTGACCATCGGATGCGCAGGCGGTATAGACACACTGGTAGATTGGCCATATACGGAAGTACCAGTACCCGCAAACGTAGCGCCTTTTCTGTTGAAAGTCAGCAGCCTACAGGGCGGACACAGCGGCATGGACATCAACCTCGGCCGTGGAAATGCCAATAAAATACTCGCAAGGGTCATGATGGGTTGTTTGCCAGCTGGTTTGCACCTGTCTTCTTTTGATGGTGGCAACCTGCGCAATGAAATTCCACGTGAAGCGAGTGCCGTGGTGGTAGTGGAAGATGCAAAACATTTTTTATCCCTGCTGGAAACGGTAAACCAGGAAATCACAACCGAATACCGAACCGCAGAACCAAACCTGAAAATAACCGCAACCGCAACACCCCTTCCTGCCAACATGATGGGCATCGGCGACCAAAGCAACTACATGAACGCCATCCGGGCCGTACAAAACGGCGTTTTTCGAATGAGCCCGGAAATACCCGGACTGGTGGAAGCTTCCACCAATTTGGCAAAAATCACCCTGGGCAGCGGGAAGGTCACCATCGGATCCCTGCAAAGAAGCGCTGTTGAATCAAGCAAAACGGACGTAGCGGCAGCTTTTCGAGCGCCTTTTGACCTCCTAGGCGCACACGTGGAAAATGCCAACGAATACCCAGGCTGGAAACCTGACCCAAGCTCTACAATCGTGCAAAAAATGGCGGATATCTATGCGCATTTATTTGGACAGGCGCCCACCATTGAAGCCTGTCATGCAGGCTTGGAATGTGGTATCATCGGCCAAGCCTATCCAGGCCTCGACATGGTATCTTTCGGACCACTCATCCAAGGAGCCCACAGCCCCGACGAACGGGCGTCTATTTCCAGTTTCAAAAAATTCTGGAAATTTTACCTGGCTGTCTTAGAAGCTATTTAATACCGGAGGCCGGAACTTGCAGGTTGCAAATTCCGGCCTCCATTGTACGGTGATTTGTTAACGCCCAACACCGCTCCGTCAAGCGATCTCGCTTCTTTCTTGTTTCATAAATTCAGCAGCACCATCGAGTTCTTCATAAAAATCCTCCCCGAATTTACGGACAATAGCCTCTTTTAAAAACTTGTAAACAGGCACTTTCTCCCGATCACCCAATTCACAGGCCGCCGAACAAATCTCCCAGCGATCATAATTGAGCGCTTCCGTACCCGTAGCATCAAAATGGGCAATGCGGATGGGATATAGATGACAAGAAATGGGCTTCTTAAAGTCGGTCGCACCAGCGTAAAAGGCGCGCTCAATTCCACAGGACGCAATTCCCAGCGCATCAAATGTTAAGTATGCGCATGGCCCCCCGTCAATCAGAGGTGTACCGTGGCCCATGCCGTTGTACCATGCATGTTTTCCTTGGGCCTCAATAGCGGCAATCCCCGCCGGACTTAAAAACGGTTTCACATCTTCATAAATGGCATCTAGGATTGCCAATTCAGATTCTTCTACCGGCGCACCGTAGTCCCCTTCCCAGCAACAAGCACCCTTACACGCAGCGAGATTGCAAATGAAATTTGCCTCTACCACATCATCACTCACCAATTTGTCTTGAACAATAATCATCTTTTATACACTTTTTGTTGTTGAGATTTCCTTTGTTGTTGCACCCAGACAGCGTGCCGCCCAGCCAGTTACTTTACATAATTCTCGTTCCCTCCGGGATCAAAGCCCCCTTTTTTACCACCACCACCCCATCTCGGATCACATAACCTGCGGCATCAACATCTGACAGGTGCGCACCACCCTTGATCACTACGTTGTTGCCGATGCGGCAATCTTTGTCAAGTATGGCGTGCTCAATATGGCAATAATTCCCTACTCCGAGTGGTATGTTGTCGGTAATAACGGCCATTTCCTGCAGAGACTGGTATATATCATTGCCCATTACAATCGAATCCTTGATGACCGTGTTTTCCCCAATTCTCGAGCGAAGTCCAATAATAGACGCTTCCACCACCCGGGCATGAATGATAGATCCTTCCGCAATCAGTGCGCGGTTGAGTTGTGTGCCGCCGTAAAACTTTGCCGGTGGCAACATGCGACCGCGGGTATAAATCACGTGGCGGTTGTCAAAGAGGTTGAACGCAGGGATATGGTCTGTCAGGTCAATATTGGCTTCAAAGAAGGAGCTGATGGTCCCAATGTCGGTCCAGTAGCCTTCATATTGGTATGCAGCTACTTTTCGGCCTTCGCCTATGGCTGCAGGTATAATTTCTTTGCCAAAATCCGTGGCATTGGGATGCTGATCAAACAAATCGCTGATGGCTTTCCGGTTGAAAATATAGATACCCATAGAGGCCAGATACTGATGTCCACGCTTCTTATTGGCCGGACTAACCTCACTGACCCAGTCGGGGAGTACGTCTGCATTGGGTTTTTCAATGAAGCGGGGAATATAGCCTTCGCTGTTCACCTTCATTATGCCAAAGCTGGTAGCATCTTGGGCATCAACCGGCAGACAAGCGATCGTAACATCCGCATGCTGTGCGATGTGGTGCTTTACCATGGCTTCAAAATCCATTTGATACAACTGGTCACCCGACAAAATCAAGATATAATCAAAATCATGGCGCTCATAATGCTGGCGACTCTGCCGAACAGCATCCGCCGTACCCTGAAACCACCCTGCGTTACCAGGCGTTTGCTCTGCTGCCAAAATATCAACGAACCCTTGGGTAAAATGATCAAAATTATAGGCATTTTTAATGTGCGCATTGAGCGATGCAGAGTTGTACTGGGTCAGTACAAACATTCTTTTTACGCCGGAATTGATGCAGTTGGAGATCGGAATATCGATCAACCGATACTTACCACCAATGGGTACTGCTGGCTTGGAGCGCTTCTCGGTAAGTGGGAAAAGCCGGCTTCCGGCACCCCCGCCGAGGATCAGAGAGATCATTTTTATCATGGTGCTGTTTTCTTTTTATCGTGGGACTATTTTGCTTGTTTCGACTTGCTTTTTCTTGTCTTGTGCTGGATGTCAGGCGTCTCTTCCTTCTCCTCCTGTACGTTATCCTGTTCTTTTCGCCCTGAAAACACTTCGATAGGAGCTCCTATTCGCTGATAAACGCTAAAGTACTGCTGTACAGCGTGTTCCCAAGAAAAATCAATGGACATGATGCGCCGACGCAACATCGCCACGATACCAGGCTCGTACTGCCACATGGATACTGCCCGGTGGATAGCATAGCCTATGTCGTCGAAACTGACCTGATCAAAACGAATACCCCGGCCACTGCCATAAGGCGCTGCGATGTCGGGCACGGTATCTTTCAGTCCGCCGATGCTCCGCACGATTGGGATGGTGCCGTAACGCATGGAGTATAGTTGGTTCAGACCACAAGGCTCCACCCGAGAGGGCATGATCAGAAAATCTGACCCTGCATAAATCTGGTGTGCCAACGCTTCGTTGTAGTCAATCACGGCGTTCACACGTCCCTTGTAGTAGTATGACATTTGGCGAAACTGATCCTGTGTCCAGGTATCCCCCGTTCCCAACACCAAAAAACTGCCGGAACCTCCCGAATGAATGTAATTTTTGATCGCGTCCGGCAGTAAATCGCTGCCCTTTTCGCCCACCATGCGCCCGATATAACTGATGATGGGCTGATCCTCCGGAAAACCAAACCATGCACACAACGCCGATTTATTCTGTTGTTTAAATGCACTGATTTGATCCCCCTCCAACCTGTACTGCAATGCGGCATCCGTAACAGGATCCCACACTTCGGCATCAATACCGTTGATGATACCGTATTCTTTGTGCCATTCAGCGCGGAAAAGAGGCTCAAGCCCCATGCTGTTGTGGTGGAGTTCCTGCAGATAACTTTCTGAAACAGTCGTAACAGCCCAAGCACATTTTACCGCAGCAGCCATCGGATTCACGGCCCCGTTCCAATCCAGGTACCCACGCGCCCATGCATCAAAATATGGCAGCAGCGCTTGGTGCTTCCAACTAAAAGCGCCCTGATATTGGCCGTTGTGAATGGTAAACACCGTGGGAATATTGGACAACCCCCTAAAATCAGGCGAGTGTTGTACCATAAATGGAATAAGCCCTGTATGGTGATCGTGACAATGCAAAACGCGGGGGCGTTCAAGCGGTGAAAAAGCGGCCACCCACTGCAACACCGCTTGCTGAAACACAATATACCGCTCTATCTCATCCTCGTAATGCCCCAAAACGGGATCACTGTAAATACCTGGCCGATCATACAAACCAGGAATGTCCACCACGAAAAACGGAAAACCCAGCGTATTGTCCCGCTCCTGTTGCACTGAAAAATGCAAATGACGCCAATCAGAGCGTATTGCACCTCGGTACACGGTATCCCATGCCCGTCCGTGAATCCACTTTAGAGCATATTTTGGAATCACCGCCGCTGACATTATACCAGCCTGGGTCATGTATTTTGGCAATGACCCCACCACGTCACCCAATCCACCCGTTTTGGCCGCTGGATAACACTCCGCTGAAATATGTAGTACCTGAATCATGGTCGCTGTTTGTGAACGGTATTAGGGTAAATATTGACAATAACCCTTTGATATAATTGGCTAGATGGCACGCTGTCTGGCAAAAAGGGCTATTTTTTCCCAGACACGAACAACTTCCCAGTTACCCTTGGTTAATGCTATCCTAGCATCGTTTGCCAAAAGTCGGAATTTTATACGCATGAATGAGTAGTCAAGCAAATTAATCACAAATCACAGCGGATATCATTGCTTAAAACCCATCCAACGAAGGCCCTTTTAACGCCCCCACGCAGCAATCGGTGGGTAAAAAATACAAAGGTCGTCGGTCAAATGTAAATGGCAAATAGGCAACAGTCCAAAGTATTTTTTCGTTTTTATCAACGTTTCACAAATATTAGAAGGAAGTTCCCTTTTTTTGCTGAAAAATTATCACTTATGAAAATGACAGATAGACGCAATTTTATCAAAACAACGTCTTTGGCACTCGCTGGAACAGCCATAGCTGCCCACGCCATGCCCCTAGACATCGAAGATTACCCATCCAAACACTTGGGCCTCCAACTCTGGAGCGTGCGAGATGCCATGGAAAAAGATGCTGTTGGCACCATCAAAGCCCTTGGACAAATGGGCTACCGCGAGGTGGAAGGCTTTGGCTATCGGGAAGGCAAGTTGTTCGGAATGCCCATCAGTGACTATGCTAAGTTGTTGAAAGACAATGGTATTTCAACCCCCTCTTGCCACCAACCGGTCACATTGAAAGATTGGGATCCCAAAACAAAATCGCTTTCCGACAGCGTAAAAAAAGCCATTGACGACATGGCCGCCATTGGCCAACAATATGTGGTGTGCCCTTGGATGGGGGAAGAAGACCGCCCTCACATCGCAGATCTGGTAAAAGTGTTCGACGCCGCTGGCCAATATTGCCGGAAAGCGGGCATGAAATTCGGCTACCACAACCACAATTTTGAATACGAACAAAAAGGCCCCGATGGCCGCCTGCTCGCCGAGTGGCTGCTCCACGAAACTGACCCCGCGCTTGTCACTTTCGAAATGGATATTTACTGGGTGGCATTCGCCAAGCAAAATCCAATCGAATGGTTCAAACGCTATCCCGGACGCTTTGAACTTTGCCACGTAAAAGATATGGCCAAGACTGAAAACAGAGAAACCATCGAAGTCGGAGATGGTACCATTGATTTCTCCCGTATTTTCAAAAAATCGGCCAAAGCCGGTTTGAAATATTACATCATCGAACTGGAAAACTACCGCACCACTTCCATGGACGGTGTAAAAAAATGTATCTCGGGTTTTCAAAAAATTAAGTAACGGGGTAGGTGGTCGCGTCTGAGACAAAAAAGTGGCCATTTTCCGCCAGACAAAGCGTATTTTTGAAGGCCGTAGCAGCGCTACGGTCAAGAAAATGCGCGAAGTATGGCGGAAAATGGGCCTTTTTGGGCCAGACAACGTGCCACCTAACCCGTTACTTAATTCCAATAAAAGTCACCATGTTCGGCAATGCTGCAAGCGACCCCTTCTCCGGGCGTTATGACGATGAAACAGATCATCCGGACAAGCCCGTCAAGTATTTGAGAAAACAGCTATCGCCAAAGAAGGCTATCAATAGGCTGTGGGCAAAAACCGCCCATTTACTTGCTGGAGGGTGCTACAAGTACGACCGGTAACTAAGCCAACTTTTCAACATCCCGGATCAGAATACTGTTCCGATTGAAATAGATCAAATTGGATTTCTTTAAGTCGTTGAATACCGACGTCACGGTTTGACGGCTTGTTCCTGTGAGACTGGCAATCTCCTGCTGCGTAAGGTGGTGTTTAACGAGTGTCTCGAACCCTACCCGCCTACCATCGCGGCCTGCTGTTTCCACTAGAAATTCAATGATCCGCTCACGGGCATCTTTCAATACAAGTTTGGCCAAGCGATTCTCAACCCGCTGGAGGCGCTGGCTAAGGTGTTTCATACACGCAAACATCAATTCTTGGTTGCGCTGCATGACCACCATGAAATCGCTGAGTTTCAACACCAAATAATCTACTTCATCGTGAAGTGCTTGGGCAAACTCGCTGCGAAAAGTCTCACCACCCAATGCTAAATCGCCAAACAACGCGCCCGGAGACAGTATTTCTTTAATGACCTCCCGACCCTCCGTGGAAAAAGTGCCCGTTTTCACGCGACCAGACACCAAAAAATACAAATGATCCGCCGGTTCATCGGGCATAAAAACAAAATGGTACTTCTGTACACGATGCAATTTTGCTATATCAGCCAATTGATCCAACTCTTCTTGGCTGAACAAAGAAAGCATGGGAAGTGATCCTAAAAATTGTGTTTTTTTGTCTTTTTCCATGACTATTTAATGGCAACAACCTCGTTATAGGTGCGTAAATATCGTACCATGATGAATTTGTGCATGGCAAAAGTAACCCTTCCATACTTGGAGAATTAAGGACAATAAAAAGCATTTGTCGGATTTTTTTTTGAATTATTTTTTTGTATTCTATTTGTAATCAACAATTTAAGCGGTTTTTTTTTAAATATTTATTTGTTTCTTATAATTTTCGATATTATTTAGACTAATTATTAACAATAGCGCCAATTTCGTAATATTACCATTCCATGACAAGTCAAACTTCAAGGTGCTACGTTCTTTGTGGTCGAAAATAATCTACTACGATAAACATATCATGATGAAACCAGCCTTTTTACTCACTTGCGTTCTATTTGCCTCCCAAGCTCAAAGTCAAACCGTACAAGAAATTGCCACCGGGGCGGGCTACCAAAAACAAAGCTACCTCCAGTTGTCCTCTGGAATTGAAAAACAAGTGAACAATGCCACTTGGGACATTGCCTTCTCTGTGTATGGTCAACAGGACGCAGGCGTGTTTGTCAATGAAAGTTCCGGGAGCAGTATGGGCCAGTCACTCCCACAGGTTGAACTGTATGACGCCCTCACCGATAATTTTGAAGAGGTGCCAGACCCAACCCTGTTGACAGATTTCAGACTATACAACACCGAAAAATCGTGGCAATATGGCGCCTTCAACGAACGCCGTGACACCCTCAACGCATTTGACTTTGGTTGGGGCTCCTACAACTTCCAAACCAACCAAGTCGTTGGCAGTGCCGTTTACGTGGTAAAACTACTCAACGGCCAATACCGTAAACTTAAAATCGAGTCGCTCGCAGGCACTTCCTACACCTTCAAATATGCGAACCTAGACGGAACGGGGCAGCAAATTAAAACCATCAACAAAGCCGATCATCCAGGAAAAACACTGGCCTATTTCAACCTCCAAACAGGAACTACCGTAGAGGTGGAACCGGCTTCCGGTGGCTTCGATCTGCTCTACTGTCGATATTCAACCCACTTGTTTGACCCCGGCACCATGGCGTTCATCTCGTACAACGTGACGGGAATTCTTAGTGGCCGCGGCGCCAAAGCAGCCAAAGCCGATGGCGTGAACCCGACAACAGTATCCTACGCCGACTATCAAAACCAACTGCTTTCCACACTGGATGTCATCGGCCACGACTGGAAAAGCTTCTCGGGTGCAAGTTGGACGGTTGATGCCGATCGGGTGTTCTTTTTAAAAACCAACGACAGCCGTGTCTGGAAATTGTATTTCATTGATTTTGAAGGAAGCACTACCGGAAAAGCGGTGTTTGAAAAAACAGATTTGGGTATTATTTCCACGGTTCAAAATCCTGTTATTCCAGGCTTGGAGGCCGTATTGTATCCAAACCCCGTACAGGATCAACTCACCGTCGCCCTTGATATTCCCGGCAATATTGCGCCAAACGCACAACTTGAAATTGTGGATGCTCAAGGACGCCTGGTGGTGCATCAACCCGTCGCGCTGCACCAAGGTTTTCAGGTGTTTCAAATTCCCGCCGCTTCTTGGATGCCGGGTACCCACGCGGTACGCCTTACAATGTCCGGCAAGAATATTCCGTTGGGGAAAATCATCAAAATATAGCCTGGATTAACCACCCGATGTTTTTGGAAATCTGCTGTTGCAAATATCCCACAGAAAGGACCCATCTGTTTTTTGACACCTTTTATCGACCGTAACCGGTTACTATTAAGCCATAATCATGAAATTTAATTTTTTCTGTACTGCCCTGTTGTCTTGTTGGTCAATCGGCCTACACGCGCAAATCAGCTTGGATACGTTGCCCGATGGCGCACTGCATCCAATCGTCATCACGGCTCAATTTGCCCCCACTGACATTCGTCAAACGGTGAGTTCCGTGCGGGTACTCAACAGAAAAACAATCGAAAATCGTGCCGCAGTCAACCTCGAAGAGCTGCTTCAAACCGAGCCAAATATCCGGCTTAGCCAAGATGCACTGCTCGGCAGCAGTTTGAGTGTGAATGGCTTGCGCGGTGAAAATGTAAAAATATTGGTGGACGGCGTGCCGGTGGTCGGGCGATTGAATGGCAGTGTTGATGCCGGCCAGTTGCCCTTGGGTGCTGTACAACAAGTCGAAATCATTGAGGGCGCTCAATCACTCCTCTATGGCTCCGAAGCCTCCGCCGGGGTCGTCAACTTGGTCACCCGTAAAAGTCAACCCCACCGTTTCGAAGCGGAAGCCAATACGCAATTGGAAAGCAATGGCTACCGAAATCTGCAGGGCCGCGCTGGGGCGCGCATGGGAAAATTTCTCCTCCAACTGACAGGCAACCAATTGGATTTTCAGCCGGCCACCGATACTGCCCAAGGACGTGACCAACTTTGGAACCCCAAAACACAAACCGCTGGAAGAGCCTTATTGCGCTTCTCGCCCTCCGACAAGCTCGATATCAGGCTTTCCGGCGGTCTTTTTACCGAAAAAGTTGACAATGTAGGCGATCTTCGGCGACTGCAGTACAAACCATACGCCTTTGACGATTACTACAACACCCAGCGCTCCGATGCTACGTTGCATGGCGAAGGATGGGCTCGCGGCCGCCTCTTTTGGCAAACAACCGTTGGCTGGAATAAATTTGACCGGATAAAAAACACCTATCGTTTTGATGCCCAAGAAGAAACGAAATCTCTGTTGGAGGGAGAACAAGACACTTCCGCTGCCATGGGGTTGCTCGCCCGCGCCACACTGGCCAGCGATCGGCAAAACCACCGTTGGAATTATCTTGTGGGAATTGAAAACTACACTGAAGTAGCCCAAGGCGTGCGGATCGTTGACACGACCGCGACCAATCCCGGGCGCGCAACGGGAAATGATCTGGCACTTTTTGCCAGTGCAAAATCTGTGTTTTTTGAAAAAAAACTGACCTTACAAGGCGGTGCACGTTGGACACAAAACCAGCTTTTCGGCGCAGCCATCACACCTTCTCTCTGGATGCTGTGGCGGCCTGCTACCCAGTGGCAAGTTCGTGTTTGCTATGCCAAAGGCTTCCGTTCGCCCGGACTGAAAGAATTGTATTTTAACTTTATTGACATCAACCACTACGTGGTAGGAAGCAGGGACTTGGTTCCTGAACATTCTGACAACCTACGGGGAGAAATAACCTGGCGCAAAGAAAACGATTCGAACAACTCGTCGATCGGGATTACGGCATCAGGGTTTTACAACAAAGTACGGGACCGTATTATCCTCTCCGAATTTGGCGCTACACAATACCGATACGCCAACCTCAGCCGTTGGGAAACAACCGGAGGAAGCCTTGGATTCAATGCGACACTGGGCGAATGGCTTCGATTCAGGTCAGACCTCGTGATGACGGGTTTTTTCAACGCCTATTCCGAAAACATTGACTCCCTGAAAATGCTGAACTGGTCGCCTGATTGGGTCAACGACCTGACAATTTCATTTTTTAAACAGCGGGGAAGCCTCAGTGTCTGGCACAAAATGACCGGGCTAACACCGTACTTTTTCGAAGAAAACGGCCAAGTAATTCAAGGGGAATCAGAAGGTTGGAACCTGCTGAATGCCGCTGTTGGTGGAAGTTTTTTCAATAAAAAAGTACGCGTAAATGCCGGCGTAAAAAACATCCTCAATACCCGTCAAATTCGCTCAGGAGCTCGCGACATTGTGGGCCACACAGAGGGCGATTTCAGGCCGGTGCACTGGGGAAGAACCTTTTTTGCCACCGCAATTTTGTCGATAAATTCCAAATCTTAACGGTATTTACACCGACTGACACAATTCCACCAGCACACCGTTGCTGGATTTTGGGTGTAAAAAAGCCACCAATTTGTTGTCAGCTCCCAGCTTTGGCACACGATTTAGCACCACAAAACCCTCGCCCTCTAAACGCAGTATTTCCGCATGGATATCCACCACCTCAAAAGCGATGTGGTGGATGCCCTCTCCGCGTTTTTCAATAAATTTTGCAACAGCACTTTCAGGATCACTGGCTTCTAATAACTCAATTTTGCTGTCTCCAATGCGAAAAAAAGACGTCGAAACATGTTCGCTTTCCACTCTTTCCACTTTATAGTGTGGTGTTCCAAGCAGGCGGGCAAACAACTCATTGCTTTCCGCCATATTCTTTACGGCTATACCGATGTGGTCAATTTTAAACATGTAGGCTGTGATTAAATTGATGTTGGTGTTGTATTTGGTTGATTGCAATCACACTGCATGCACAACCACTTTGTGTTGACGCTACATCCTTTGTTGGTATAACTGAGTGGTAGTGGAACGACCCTGTACCTCACTGTCCAAAGACATACTGGACAATATTGGCGCCCATTTGCAAAGCCTTGTTTCTGAGTTCTTGTGGATCGTTGTGCACATCGTCCCAACCATCGCCTAAATCTGTTTCAAAGTCATAATAACAAACCAATCGGCCCTGCCACAGGAGTCCAAACCCTTGGGGCGCCTTGCCATCGTGCTCGTGAATTTTGGGCAATCCGTTGTTGAACGGGTATTTCTGGTGATAAATAGGATGGGCGAAAGGCAATTCAACAAAGTCAAGTTCTGGAAATACTTTTTTCATGGTTGGCCGCACAAAAGGATCTAATCCAAAATCATCGTTGAGGAGTAAGAACCCTCCTCCTTCCAAGTAGGCACGCATGTTGCGGGCCTCCAAGTCGCTGAAAAGCATGTTGCCATGTCCCGTTGCGTACACCATCGGGTAATTGAATATTTCAGCACTTCCGGGCTCTACGGTGCCGTATTCAAGGTCAAAATTGGTGTGCAGGTTGTCGTTGCAGAACTTTGCGAGGTTCTTCAACGAGTTTACATCGTTGTACCAGTCGCCACCACCACTGTATTTGAGCAACGCGAGTTTCAAGGTCGGCGGTGGCGTATCAGCGGTTGGCCTGTTGAAAGAGAACGCCGCGGCAAAAAAGAAACAAAAAGAGAGCAGGATATAGCGCATGAAATGAGTCATCAATGGTTAAAATCAAAAATTGGAGTCGTCTATCTGGTCAAAAAAACGTTGAATATCACCCACGACACTTTCAAGACACCCTTCCTCGAAAGGAGAGCGGAGGTTGGCCAACTGAAGCAATTCGAGGAATGAACGACTGCCGCCCGCCGCACAGAGCCGCAGGTAATCGCCCCAAGCATCGGTGTGGTTCTGGCGATCTTTGATCCAGAACTGAAAAGCACATATTTGAGCCAATGTGTAATCAATGTAATAGAATGGTGATTGGAAGATGTGGTTCTGTTTTTGCCAGAAGCGCCCGGCTTGCAGGTGGGCGTTGTCATGGTTGTCGCGGTGGGGCAGGTAGGTTTTTTCAAGCGTACGCCACACATTGTTTCGTTCTTCCGGGGTCATTTCTGGGTGCTCGTACACAATATGCTGGAACTCGTCCACTGCCACACCATAAGGAATAAATTGAATACTCCTGGCCATGTGCATGAAATGGTATTTTTCCACCTGATCGCCAAAAAAGAGCTGCATCCATGGCCAAGTAAAAAACTCCATGCTCATGGAGTGAATTTCCGCAGCTTCATACGTGGGCCATTGATATTCTTCAAAGGAGAAATGCCGGCTGCTCCACACCTGAAATGCGTGTCCCGCCTCGTGGGTCAGCACATCAATGTCGTCGCTGGTACCATTGAAATTGGAAAAAATAAAAGGCGCCTCGTATTGGCTGATATAGGTACAATAACCTCCGGTGGCCTTACCATCGCGGTTGACGAGGTCCATCAGGTTGGCCTGCTGCATCAACTGAAAAAACTGGTCGGTTTCGGGGCTAAGGGCATGGTACATATTGCCGGCGTTGGCTACAATTTCTTCGGGCTGACCAATTGGCTTTGGATTGCCGGTGGGATATTTATAGTCTTCGTCGAAGTACTGTAAGGCTTCAATGCCCAACCGTTTGCGCTGACGTTCGTACAAATTGGAGACCATCGGAACGATTACCTCCCGCACTTGTTTTCGGAAATTGGCCACCATATCGGGGGTGTAGTCGGAGCGACGCATCCGTGCATACCCGACTTCGACGAAGTTGTTAAAGCCCAATTTTTGGGCAATTTCATGGCGGATACCCACCATTTTATCGAAGGTGTCCTCTATGTTGTCAGCATTTTGGGCATAAAAAGCCCACTTTGCTTCTGCCGCTTTTTGCCGGATCCCGCGGTCGCTGGATATTTCAAAAGGTGCTAGGCTGCTGAGGTTATAGGGCACTCCGTTGAACTCAATTTTAGCCTGCGCCTTTATTTTCGTGTATGCGGTGATGAGCGCGTTTTCTGCCTGCAAAAGCGGCAAAATAGCCGGCTTGAATGTTTTGAGCGCCAAATTGGCCAAGGTAAACAACTGTTTCCCGAGTTTTTCCTCGAGTTCAACACGGAATGGAGACTGCAACAGCGCCTGATAAAACCGATTGTTCAGCGCCTCAAAAGCAGGTATTGTTTCATCAAAATACTGATTCTCCGATTCATAAAAAGGATCCTCTGTGTTGGAAGTATGCCGTACCAAGCAAAGGTTGTACATCGAACCGAAAGCATCTCGCACCTCATTCAATTGATCCAGGCATCTAAGTTGCGCTTCCGCCGAACTACCCTGCTCAAATGACGCCAAGTGAAGGTCAAAAGATGCGGTGACGACTGCTATATCCGGACGAGTATATTGAAACGATTCAAATGAACTCGGTACTGTTTGATGATTTTCTTGATTCATAACAACGGTAAAAATAGCGGAAAGTGCGACAAAAGTAACGAAGCTTTGGAGATGGAATGACCCACCACCATTTTTTTGACATGAAAACGCATAAATGGCCTGGTTGTTTTGCAACCATGATACCTTCTAGGACGCTTTCGTCAGCGCAATACCCATATTCCCAGGTTTAGTGGGTGACATGATCACCGGGAAGGCTGATTTCCCTTTTGTTAGGCAGCAGAGGGACGAAATATGGGACATGTTAAACGACCAACAACGCGAAAAAAGGAAATCCGGACCAATACATCGCAGTAATAAGTCACTGGGTGACATACTATGGCTGGCAGTTTGAAAAGTTATTTGACAAAAACTCAGTAGTTTTATGCCCAATTATCACCTAACCAAAGGATTGCCCATAAAAACGAGGCGGCAACTGCGGTGCGGTTGTCTCGTTGGAAGTTTAGTATATTCCTGTGCTCTTAAACCCTTGGCGCCACGCCACTGTTAATCTGGCACAGGCAAAGTGGAATGGCAAAAGTAACCAAACAGATTTTTCAAACCCACAACCCAACCCGTTGGCAGCGGTTTAAATGGGGCTTCAGACTGATGCTCTTACTCTTGGTGTTGCCAGTTGTCGCTGTCACCATTGCCATTCGAACAGCCCATATCCCCCCTGCCCCCATCATGCCGGGGCAGGAATTCAGGGCGTTACCCAAGACTCCCCAAGTCCAACGTTATGATACCGAAGCCTTTGGAGGGTTCGAGAAATTCATTGCGGAAAAACCGGTAGCTGTTGTGGACACCGCAACATTTAAATCCGACAGCCTGGGCATACGCGCAGCATTTTTCCCCGCGGCAACACCTCAAACGTTGCAATCCCTTCAAAAGCATGTTCGCAAGCTCAATCTCATTCTACCTGATTGGTTTTTTTTAGATCCGACCGGAGATTCACTGATCGTGAACTGGGACTCTACGGCCTTTCAGTGTATCAAGGCATCAGGCGTAAAAACAATGCCGACCCTCACCAACACGGTGAACGGAATACGCCTACACGACGTGCTACACCGCGTTCTATACGACAACGCAAAGCAAAAAAAACTCATCCTAGATCTACTGCATATCGTTCAAAAACAAGGATTTGCAGGTATTTGTATGGACTGGCAAAGTACCAACAACCGCGAAAAAAAGCGTATGATCAAGTTCCAAAGGAACCTCTATCATACATTTAAGACAAACAAGCTATTGGTCGCCCAAACAATCAGGCCTTTTGAAAAGCACCGAGATTATAAAAATATTGCACGATACAATGACTACCTTTTCTTGCAAGCGGACAGCCAGCACAACGCAGAAACAGAACCCGGGCCAATCAGTGGACAGCGGTGGGTTCAGGCGGTGGTGAGCCGAACCGTCCGTGATGTTCCGCCACAGAAAGTGGTGCTCTGCATCGGCGGATTCGGGTTCGACTGGCCATTGGGGGGAGTTGGAACCAAAATTACCTACCAACAGGCATTGAGCATCGCCCAAAAAAACAAGGGCAATATTATTTTCGACTCCAGTTCCTACAACCTCTTTTTCAGCTATTCCGATGAAAAAAAACAAGTAAGAACTGTCCACTTTACCGACGCCGCCACCCAGTTTAATACCCTGCGCTTTGCCACTGAATACGGACTGGCCGGCACCGCTCTTGGGGGTATCGGATCAGAAGACAGTAGAATCTGGAGTTTCTACAACCGGCCCACGAATAAGGCTTTTTCACGGCATTTCAACATGGCGGCATTCGACTACGTTGAAAGCCTACAAGCTGTAGACTTTATGGGTGAAGGAGAAATTCTGGATGCCGTGTCCTCGCCTACCCCCGGACGCATCAACACGGTGATGGATACCACGTGTATGCTGATTACCAAACAGCAATACGAGATCCTTCCTTCCATGTACGTCATCCGTAAATGGGGCAAAACGACGGAAAAAAAAGTAGCACTCACCTTTGATAACGGACCCAACCCCATCTACACGCCTCAGATACTGGATATTCTGGATAAGTACCACGTCGTGGCCAACTTCTTTGTCGTTGGAATGGAAGCACAAAACAACATTCCGCTGGTAAAAAGAATATCCTTCGCCGGGCATGAACTAAGCAATCATACCTACTCCAACCCGGATATATCGACCGTGGGTACACAGCGGGCACTGCTAGAAATGGATGCAACACGGTTGTTGCTGGAAGCCATTACCGGCAAAAGTACCACCATGTTGCGCCCCCCCATCCATACCAGTCCGGAGACCATGGAAGAGCTCTCCTTCATAGCATTGGGCCGATCCCGAAATTACCTCACCATCGGAGCCCTAAACAACCCGCTCGACTGGCAACCCAACATCAGCGCTGACAGTATTGTTGCCCGGGTAATACGCGACCAAAACCTGGGCAATATCCTGGTATTGCACGATGGTGGTGGCAATAGAAGCGCAACCGTGAAAGCACTGCCCAGCATCATCGAATACTTCCTGCAAAATGGATACACCTTTACAACAGTCGCTGATCTGATGGGCAAAACCCGTGACGAAGTCATGCCACCTGTACCCCACTACCAAGACAACTACCTCCTGCGGTTCAATTCTGCAGTAGCAGAAACAGGCTACTATGGTCGCAAATTATTTTACGGTTTACTCCTGCTTTTCCTGCTCCTGGGAACGCTCAGGATGGGTGTTATTTTGGTGTTTTCTTTCTTGGAAAGAAGGCTTGAGTTGCGAACAACGCACTTGCCCTTCACAACACCACCCTTTGTTTCCATTATAGTACCGGCTTACAATGAAGAAGTGAACGCGGTGGGATCGCTCCACAACCTACTGCGCTGCAATTATCCCAATTTCAACATCATTTTTGTGAACGATGGCAGCAAAGACCGCACCCTCGACAGCGTACGAAACGTATTCACCAACCATCCAAGGGTAACGATTCTAGACAAACCCAATGGGGGAAAAGCATCCGCCCTGAGCCACGGCATCGCGTCAACAGATGCCGACTTTGTTGTTTGTATTGATGCCGACACCAAATTAAGACCCGATGGCATCGGGCTATTGATGCAACATTTTTCCGATGAAACAGTGGGCGCCGTAGCAGGAAAAGTGAAGGTTGGCAATGACAGAAACATCCTGACACACTGGCAAAGTATCGAGTACACCACCAGTCAGAACATCGATCGAATGGCTTTCGCCTATTTCAATGCCATCACCGTCGTACCGGGCGCCGTTGGCGCTTTCCGTCAAAAAGCCCTCCAAGCTGCCGGAGGATTTACCTCCGACACCTTAGCCGAAGACTGTGACATCACCCTGCGAATACTGCGCTGTGGGTATAAAATCAACCATGAAAACAGCGCTGTTGCCCTCACGGAAGTGCCTGAGACACTGAAACAGTTCATGAAGCAACGATTCCGGTGGACCTTCGGCGTCATGCAATCATGCTGGAAAAATAGGGACGCCCTGCTCAACACTCGGTACAAAAATCTGGGGTTTGTGGCATTGCCAGACTTGCTGTTGTTCCGGTACACAATTCCACTTTTTGCGCCCTTTGCCGATGGTCTGATGATTGTAGGAGCGCTAACAGGGAGCGCACAAGAGATGGGCTGGTACTATGCGTTGTTTCTATTGATCGATATCCTCCTGGCTACAGTGGCATTTCTTTTTGAAAAAGAAAGCCTGTGGAAGCTCATCTGGATTGTGCCACAACGCTTGGTTTATAGGTGGCTCTTGCTGATTGTGCTGTTCCAAACTTTTGGCAAAGCCCTGAAGGGAGAACTACAGCATTGGGGCGTACTGAAAAGAACAGGAAATGTACACGAAACAGCATAATACGATGTTCATAACAGGGTATTCTTTGCCGGATGGCATTTTATATTCTTATATTTGCCCATAACTTCCTACCGCAATTTAATAAATTTCTACCTGTCACTATGAAACTCCGCACCCCACTACTGCTACTCTTTGTTGCGTTGTCGATTCACTCGTTTGCCCAACTCAGTTGCGATCCAATTTTTCCCAACATAAACGACAATGTCACCATTTCCTTCGATGCCACTGCCGGCAACGGCGCATTGTCTGGCGTTACCCCAGTGTGGGCACACCTCGGGGTAATTACAAACCTAAGTACCAGCCCCAGCGATTGGAAGCACGTGGTAACCACTTGGCCCACCAACAATGCCGCAGCAACAATGACGAATGTTGGACCGAACTTGTGGAAAAAAACATTTAATATTAAAACTTTTTTTAATATTCAAACGGGTGAAACGGTGCTAAAATTGGCCTGCGTTTTCAGAAATAGTGCGGGAACGGTTGTGGGTCGTGCAGCCGGCGGCGGCGATATTTTTTACGACGTGTATCCGGAAAATGGCCCATTAAAAGCGGTGTTTTTACAGCCCACATCGGCCTCTTTCATAAAAAATATTGGCGAACAAATTCCAGTTGTTGCTGCAACAACCGCCCCCGCCACCCTGTCTTTGTTCGACAATGGGGTGCTTGTTTCCACCGCAACCAATGCAGACATACTGCAATACACCCTCTCCGTGACCTCCACGGGGCAGCACCAAATAGATTTTGTAGCCGCCACCGCCAATGCCACCGATACAGCCTCTTTCTCTTATGTAGCACCAGACATTGTCAGCTCGGAAGACCCCCCAGCCGGTACTGCATTGGGCATCAATTATGACAACAGTGGCAACGTCATACTCGCGCTGTTTGCTCCCGGAAAACAGGTAGTACATGTCATCGGCGACTTCAACAACTGGCAGCTTAACCCCTCTCATCAAATGCACCGCAGCCTCGATGGAAATACTTGGTGGATCAAACTAACGGGTTTAGCGCCCGGACAACCCGTTCTATTCCAATACCTTGTGGATGGAATTATTAAAATTGCCGACCCACTCAGCACCTTTGTACTCGACCCTTGGAACGATTCCTATATTCCACCACTCACTTTCCCTACTATTCCAGGCTACCCCAACGGCAAAACATCTGGTATCGTTTCTGTACTCAAAACCAATCAACCAACCTTCAACTGGCAAGCCACCAACTACGCCCGTCCAAAGAAAACAGATCTGGTGGTGTACGAATTGCTGCTGCGTGATTTCGTCAGTCGCCACGACTACAATACCCTGCTCGATACACTCCAGTACCTCGAACAACTCGGCGTTACGGCCATTGAGTTGATGCCCATTCATGAATTTGATGGCAACATCAGTTGGGGCTACAACCCTGCGTTCCACAAAAGCCTCGACAAATACTACGGCACCTCCGACGCCCTCAAAATATTGGTGGATGAGTGCCACAAACGCAACATCGCCGTTATACTGGACGTCGTGTTCAACCAGGCTTCCGGTTCCAGTCCGCTTGCGCAACTCTACTGGGACGGCGCCAACAACCGACCTGCCGCCAACAATCCCTGGCTGAACGCAACAGCGACCCATGATTTTAGTGTTTTCAACGACTTCAACCACGAGTCACAAGCGACAAAGGCCTTTGTGAAAAATTGCCTGGAATACTGGATGACGGAATTTAAAGTGGACGGTTTTCGCTTCGACCTGTCAAAGGGTTTTACACAAAAAAACACCCTGGGCAATGTGTCCGCCTGGGGGGCTTATGATGCCTCCAGGGTGTCCATTTGGAAGCAATACGCTGACTTTATGTGGTCAATTGACCCTGATTTCTATGTCATTCTCGAACATTTTGCCGACAACTCCGAAGAAAAGGTGCTCGCAGAATACGGTATGATGTTGTGGGGTAATATGTGGGGCGCTTACAAGGAAATTGCGCTCGGTTATTCCAACGCTGCCAACCTAAGCGGCGTTAATTACAAGCAGCGCAATTGGACAGTACCCCACCTCATCAGCTACATGGAAAGCCACGATGAAGACCGAATCGGATACGAACTCAAAACGTATGGCAATGCCATTGCAGGCTATAACCTTAAAACCCTGCCAGTCGGCATGCGGCGCATTGAAATGCTGAACAACCTGTTTTACACCGTTCCAGGCCCTAAAATGATGTGGCAATTTGGAGAGGTCGGATATGATTTTACCATCAACTACTGCGAAGACGGAACCATCAACAACAACTGCCGCACTTCACCAAAGCCCATCCGATGGGATTACCAAAATGACCCTTACCGCAGCCACCTACACGATGTAACGGCAGCGCTTCTTCAATTGCGAAAAAATTACGACGTATTCGAAACAACTGATTTTCAATTGAATATCAGCAGCGGACAGGTGCGCAGCATCTTCCTGAACGACAACGATCTCCATGTAGCTGTTTTTGCCAATGTGGGCACAACGACAACCACCGTGACCAATCCTGCCTTCCAGCATATCGGCCATTGGTATGAATTTTATTCCGGCGACTCCCTACTGGTAACGTCAGGCGTACCCACTACCTTTACCTTGTCGCCCGGCGAGTACCGTTTGTACCTAGACAAAAGGGTGCTGTTCCCCAACCTATCATTGCCCGTTTCTCCCGAACCTGTTGGGACTTTGGACTTTTTTTCCATCCAGCCCAACCCGGCACAAGATTTTTTTCGGGCCAATTTTTCGCTTTTGAAAAACAGTGATGTGGCCCTGGAAATACGGGATATGACGGGAAAAAGGTTGGATGTACAGCTCCTAAAAAACCTTCCTGAAGGGGAACAACAACTCGATGTAAATACCTCAGCCTGGTCATCAGGCATCTATTTCATCAGCTTGCGCGATGGTTTCGGCGGTGTAATAACCAAAAAAATAGTGAAAATATAGCCCCACAACAGCTTTTTTCGGTGGCGAGTGACTGACCTAATTATCAGACTTGTATTATCAAAAGGGCCAAATTCGGAACATACTGGCCGACGGATAACCGCTTGACAAAGGAAAAAAAGTAACGCCGCATTGGGTGAATAAACCCCCGAAATGCGGCGCTAGAAAATACTGACAGCCAAACTGTTTAAGAGAACGGTGGAATCTTTGCCCTTGAGCGGGACCGCCGTCTTTCCACCCTGATTCCATTGGGGTGTCTCCATATTTGTTGGGGCGGGTACACAATACCCGCCCCTTTTTTCATCCAAGTACTGTTTACTGCTTCACCAATTTTAAAGGCGCGCCTGTTCGATTACCGGTGCGCAGCGCAGCAAAATAGATGCCCGACACCCAATCACTACCACACGTTACAACGCCTGATTTCGACTGCAGTACTGTTGATAACACCACTTGGCCCATGACATTTCGAACTTCCAGGACGGGTATTTCAGGAGCATCTGCCCAGTCATATTGAACCGTGAAACTGTTATCGGTAGGATTGGGCGCAACAGCAATCAAAGCACTGGCATCCGGACTGTTGGCCCCGCTGATTGGGCCAAGTGAAACCTTGAATACGTCAACAGCCGCCTCTACAATGTGCCCTGGGAGTACATCTGCCGCCGTGAATACCACCCGTACATCATTGCCGGTGAGGGCCGTTGACGGGAGGGGTATAGCGCCCGAAAAACGCCATTCGCTGGCAGACACTGTTTGGGTGAAAATGGGGGAAGATATGCCATCCACCAGCACGTTTACCCGCAGGGAATCGTTCGGAGTACCAGAGCCTCCTGCATTGTAAAACCAATAGTAGAACGACAGTACCGCCGAATTATAGCCTGAAAGGTTCATGGGCGGGCAAATAAGGCTGACCGCGCCATTGTCAATATCATCGGCGGATTGGGTACCACCGGCATTTCCGGTCACATAGCAGCGGTCATTGCTGTCGGTACTCACGTCAAAATCAGGGTTTACCAACGTAATACCGTTGTTGGTACTCGTGCCGTTGGGCTCACCAAGTTCCCACTGTCCGGTGGTTGCGGTAGCGGTTGTTTCCCAACCCAAATCAAGTTGAAAATCATCGTAATAACCCCGTTCCAAGGAAACATTCAGGGGCGCCACGCCATTAAACGTTGCCGTTGAAGACACATAGCCCCATGCACCTACACTTGCCTGGTAGCTGTCAAAGGCTATACAGTCAACACCGAACTGGCCATTGCTGTTTGTCTGAATATCAAAAGATTGCGACGAAGAAAAAATGGTCACCGCTGCATTGGCAATAGGCATCTGTGTGGTAGCGTCCAATACCGTTCCACTGAGATTACTCACATTGAGCGGCGCGAGGGTAACGTTTATTTCCGTCACTTGTGCCGTGGCAAAGACAAAAGGAATGGTCTGACTGGCAAAGCCCGGCTTGCTGATGGTAACGGTATAATTGCCCGGCGTGACCTGGCCTGTTTTGAATACGCCATTCGCTTTTGTGGTCGTATTTACCCGCACTTCCGTGGTGTTGACTTCAATGATGGCGCCATTCAACGGTGAGCCATTGCAGCCATTGGTCACAACCCCCTCGAGGTAACAAGCGCGCACATACGTGGGCGTCAATACATTGAAAACACCCGGTTCAATGTTAGAGGTTACGATGGCACCGGATGGGAAAAACGGATACGCGCCCCAGCAGCCTTCAAATGGATCATTGGGGTTGGAAGGGGTGAGCCAAGTATCGTAACGGGCTACTTCCACAAGGTTGTCGGGGCGGTGCGCATCTACGATCGTTACGCCGTCGGTGTACCAAGAAGTAATGGCCCAGTCGTTGAGGATGTGGGTGTTGTGTCCGATGGACGTAGCACCATCACGGGTCGTTGATACCCGGTCCAATTCTTTGATGTCTTCCGGATTCGAAATATCATAAGAGGCGACAAATGAGGGTAATTCCTCATCGGTGGTCAGGATATGTTTGTGATCGTCGAGCAGCCAAGCATTGTGGGTAAACTTGGACGGCGTTTCAACAGTACCCAATACAACCGGATTGCCCTTGTCAGACATATCCACAATAGAAAGCTGCCCTGCGTAAATATGTGCCGCATACAGCGTGTCATTGTCGGCATAGCCATCGTGAACGTAACCAAGTTGATCAAATTTACCCACATACGTAGGATTGTAAGGATCTGTATTCAAATCAAACACCTTCGCTCCGCCCTGAAATAAGTTCCCTCCGTACGCATACAGAAATCCTTTTTTGACGTCAATGTGAAGCGCGTGTATGGCGTTAAGCTCCCCCAGTATGGCACCATCACCGGTATAAAAATGACTGCTCAGGGTGGCACTCGGCAATGCGCTCATATCTACAATCTGCAATCCCTGGCCGCCTTCGGATGTAACATAGGCATAATGGCCATAGGTTTTGATTTCTTTCCACAGATTATCTGGACCTGGTATTTGGACGATTTGCTGGGGAGCATCCGGGTTCGTAATGTCCATGATGATAAGGCCTTTGGAGGCCCCCAACAGGGCATATTCCCGACCGTTTTGGGTGTAACCACAAATATTGGCAAGGGTTTGATTGGGAATGGTCACCGTGGACCGAAATTGGAGGTTGTAATCTTGCGCGAAGGCTGGACTACACGCAACAGCTAGCACCAAAGTCAACAGGAATTTTATCAAGTTTTTCATCTAAAAAATTAAAATAGTAAGGTAACCGTAACCTGCTTAGGTAGTCGCACCTGAAACTAAAAAATGTCCATATCTTGCCCAAAAAAGCGATTTTTTATAACCTACGGTCAAAAAATCAGCAGAATGAGCGAAAAATGGGCCATTTTGGGCGGCCTAAGCGGTTACATAATAAGAAGGTGTAACGCCAACAATGGGTATGGCGGGCAAATGTATAAACCCTGGCCCGCTTTTCGTCAATACACAGGGTCTATGACGGCAATTAGTCAGCCAACACACGACAAATACCCCTTTTATTGCACAAAAAGTGCAACCGGTTGTGTGGTCGCGACTGAGACAAAAAAGGGGCCATTTTTTGTCAGACGAAGCAGATTTGTGCAGGAGCTAGTATCGCTACGGTCAAAAAAATTTGCGCACTAGGACGGGAAATGGGCCTTTGTGGGCCAGAGAGCGTGCCACCCAACCAATTCAAAAACTTAAATCCGCGAATTAAAAAACTAACCGACCAATATTTTTCAATTTATACTTCCATGCTTGATATAGACATGGAAGAAGCATTTACTCAAATAAAAAAGAAAGAATGGACTGCCGAAAATTTTCGTTTTTTCACGGCAGTTTCTGTTATGTCGTCTTCAAGAATAGAAGGAGAGCAAATGGAAATAGACAGCTACCTGAAACACAAGCTGCAAAACATAGAATACCTACCCAACCTTACCGAAAAACCCAACGATTTATTTGAAGCTTACGAATTTGCAAGAGATAACAAATTATCACTACCAAACTTTTATAAAGCACATGCCATTGCTACGAAGCATTTATTGCCAGAAGGACAACGGGGAACTGTAAGAACAGGCAATATGCTTATTATGGAGCTGCAAACACAACGGGTGCAATATGAAGCTGCTATGGCTTCCGTTGTAGAAAAGGAGTTTGAAGATTTCTGGACAGAGTTGAGTGCATTGTTACTAAAAGAACTAAGCATACAAGAAGTGTTTTATTATGCTTCGCTTATTCATTTGGTATTTGTAAATATTCATCCATTTAATGACGGCAACGGCAGAACAGGACGTTTACTTGAAAAATGGTTCTTATATTCGATGCTTGGCGAAAAGGCATGGTATATTGGCAGTGAGCATTATTATTACAAAAATCTGCAAACCTATTACAACAGTTTGGCAAGAGTTGGCTTATTCTATGATCTATTGAACTATGAAAAGTCAATCCCTTTTTTATTGATGCTGCCCAATGCGCTAGTGCCGCGTCCAGTTAATAGCCAATGAATTGGGGAGGCAAATTTTTCCTTCATCAAGGCGTGAGGAGGGCTCAATACGGGATATTGTAACCGACGAACAACGCAGAGGAAGAGAAAATTGGACCGCCACATGCATGGGCCATTGACACGACACGGCACTAGGGCGATGGTGACTTTCACCAACCCTAAAATCGTTTCAATACCGCCTTGGATTTGTCTCTACAACCATCCGAAAAACTGCCTGAAATAACAGTTTAGAGGCGCCGGAAAGTGGTGGATTTCGGCGTACTTAAAAGTACCGTCACCTCGAGTTTGGTGGCAACTCGGCAATTTTTTCGAGCAAATTATGGTCCAAAAAACAATAAATATACAAATATTATATATGTTAATTTTATTATTTGTTACCGTTGGTTGGCGTATATGACCGTTGCTTTTTTTAGACCCCTCTTTGGATCATCACCGAATTTTATTATTTACCTTGTGTTGTCAAAATACCCAATTTATTAACGCCAAAACCATTTTTATCATGCGCAGTAACGCCATAGATATCCATGAAATCTGGAAGGGATTTTCAAAAGATATCGTCACCATTGAACCATCAACAAACCCCCTAAATTTCAAAGAATTGCATGGGGAAACTTTTTGCCCCGGCCCTTGGTATTCCTTTATTTTTGACATGCTTACAGGAGGTATCATCATGCACCCCAATGCTAAAAATTTTTATGGCATTGAGACCCGCGATATTGTAATTCAAGATTACATTGAACGGATTCATCCAGATGATCATATTTTTTTTCTAGCCTGTGAGCAGCTGATCGCCGCCTTTCTTACCGAAAAAATTGATCCGGAAACCATGTTCAAGTACAAAATGGTTTACAGTTTACGTTTTTTGGATAAGTGCGGCAAATACAAGCTTCTCCTGATACAATGTATGGCTTTTTCACGCGGCTCAAATGGCAACATGACGTCATCAATGGGCATACATTCATACATAGACCACTTGACACAAGAAAACAATTATAAATTGAGTATCATTGGGTTGGATGGCTACCCGTCCTTCTTGGGGATAGATGTTTTGTTGCCCAATCCGACGCTACAACCAACGGATCATGTTTTCTCACCCCGTGAGATTGAAATTATTAGAATGATATCAGCAGGACTAACCTCCGAAAAAATAGCAAAAAAACTGTTTATCTCCACAGATACCGTGCGGACACACCGTCAGAATATTTTAAAGAAATCGAGCTGTACCAGTACGTCTGAACTGCTCACCTTCTGTTTCCAGCTGGGGATTTTATAGATTTTCGGAGAAAGAACAACTTGTCGGTATTGCTGTTTATTGAGCGTTGGTTACGTTTATCTGTAACTGGGCACTTTTATTTTCGCGCAACTGGTTACATTTTCGCCACCATGAATCATCCCACTATTACGCTCGGCTTTTCTCCGTGCCCGAACGACACATTCATCTTTGATGCCCTGGTAAATGGCAAAATCGACCCCGAAGGCCTTACTTTTGAGGTCATAATGGAAGATGTGGAAGCCCTCAACCGACGGGCTTTTGCAGGACAAATAGACGTAACAAAGCTCAGCTACCACGCTTTCGCGCACCTCACGCACTCGTACGCGCTCTTGCGCGCCGGAAGTGCATTGGGTAACAATTGCGGCCCCTTGCTGGTTGCCAAAAAAAACCTGGATCCGGCCGCAATTAACGCCGCCCACATTGCCATTCCGGGAACAATGACAACCGCAAACTTCCTGCTCAGTTTGGCATATCCAAATGCAGCGCACAAAACAGCTGTATGCTTTTCCGACATCGAGGAAGCTGTGCTCGATGGCCGCTTCGATGCCGGACTGATCATTCATGAAAACCGCTTTACTTACGCGGAAAAAGGGCTCGTACAACTGGCCGACCTCGGGGTTTTCTGGGAAACAACCACCGGACTACCCATTCCTCTCGGCGGTATCGCCGTGAATAGAACGGTACCCACCGAAACCCAGCAAAAACTGAACCTTATCCTACGCCGAAGTGTCGAGTACGCTTTTGACAACCCCGAAGACACCATGCCCTTCGTACGCGCCCATGCCCAAGCCATGGATGATGCCGTTATGCGCGCGCACATTGACTTATACGTGACCCAACACACCCTTGATTTGGGTGATGACGGAGAAGCTGCTGTACAAGAAATGTTCCGTATTGCACAGGAAAAGGGCGTGATACCAGCATACCAATACGATTTTTTCGCCCATCGTTGAGCGAGAGCATCTGGATAAGTGGCACGATGCCTGGCCCAAAAAGGCCACTTTTTTGTCGCAGACGCGACCACGCTAACCAGTTACTAAATTATTTAGAAATTACAGCGTGACAGGATTTCACCTGCGCAGTTGGGCTGAAAAATGAATGAGCGCATGACTACCATAAAATGGCCAGCCATACGCTCAAATAAATCATCGGATCATAGAAATTTTTAATACCCGTCGTTCTGCTCCAAACTTTTATTGGCCTCTAATTCCCGGGCGGGAATTGGAAACACCAGTTTATTGTCGTCCCAACTCAATCCGTCCACCGTTCCCCTCTGGCGTTTGATGTCGTGAATGCGTTGACCTTCAAAAGCAAGTTCAAGGTGACGTTCCAGGAGGATATCATCTAGTGTAACCCCTGTTTTGGCGGGGAGGCCAGCCCTGGTATGAATCGCATTGTAATCATCATCCGCACTGTTGCCTAGTCGCGAATTGCACTCCGCACGAATGAGGTACATTTCTGCCAAACGAATCACTGGAATGTTTTTGTACTGATCACGCCATTTTCCAGTGCGCATGGCCCCACTGCCTTCGTAAAAAAGCGCCAAACGGGCATCGGCAGCGTCATAAAGATCAAGGTGCTTTTGTTGGATCTCAATGTCGCCATCGCGCCCGCCAAAAGCAGGAATAGAGAAAAACGTTACAAGTTCGTTGTCGCCATCCTGATCAGACACCTGCATGGAGAAAATACTTTCTGCGGTATTGTCGTCTTGGTTCCAATTGTCTGCGTATTGGGGTAATAGACTGTAATAGCCCGAATTTATGACGACATCGGCAAACTCCAGCGATTCATCATACTCGCCTCGGCTGAGGTGCATCCGCGCAATAACAGCTGCCGCCACATATTTGTTGGCGTACACATCGTGCTCTTCGGGCATCAGATCATAGGCTGCGTGCAGTTCGTCGTGCACAAATTCATACACTTCCCCCACACTTGAACGAGACACGAAACTGGCTTCGCCCACGCCTCGTGTTGGCTCGGTCACCAATGGCACCCCCGGTTGGGTATTGGCGCCACCTGGCTCATACGTTTTTCCATACAAACGCACCAATTCATAGTAACAGACAGCACGAATAAACCGCGCCTCTCCTTCTACCCAAGCGCGATCAGCTTCATTGACAACACCAAGGGCACTCAAGACATTGTTGCAGGTGTTGATAGCCGCGTATGCCTGTGACCAGGTGTTCTCCCCGTCAAGGTTGCCGGCATCCATGGTGTGGTTGAAGATATCGCGCGGATCGTTGAAGGTGCCTACCCAACGGATTTCACCGTCAGAACCGGCCAGTTCAGCATCGCGGAAAAGATTGCCGCCATAGATGCCTTCCTGACTGAGGTTGTCATAAGCGCCCAGCAAAACAAGTTTCACGTTGGCATCGGTATTGAGGGCAATGTTTTCACTGATGCTTTGTTGCGGCTCAATATCCAGTTTTTTATCACAGGCTACGGCCAACAATGTCAGGCCTGAGAAGAGTAAATAGGTGATTTTTTTCATTTTTCTGGCAGAATTTGAATGTTGTTCAATATGCACAGATTGGGTCTGAAAAAAAATGTGCAGGCCCAATCGATGAGGCAGTACGTTGGAAAACTAAAAACCAATCCGAATGCCACCGACAAAACTTTTTGGCTGTGGCGCGGAGTAGAAATCAATCCCATACGTGACATTGTTGGCGATATAGTCTGCGGTTACTTCCGGATCCCAGCCATCGTATTTGGTGAATGTGAGTACGTTGGTACCTGTGGCATACAGCCGGAGACTGTGAACGCCCGTACGGGCAAACCACTTCGCCGGCAAGTCGTAGGCTAAAGTGATGTTTTTCAGGCGCAGGTAAGCGCCGTCGGAGACATATCGGCTGCTGCGGCCAATGTCGCCATTTGAATAACCCAGACGAGCCTGTGGCACATCTGTGATATCACCGGGTTTTTGCCAACGCGCCAACTGGTCTGCCGTCTGATTGTCGAACCAGCAGGCATTGCAGGACATGAAAATATCCCCTGATCGGTGTATCTTATTGCCCTGCTGGCCCTGAAAACGAATGTCCAAAGTGAGTCCTTCCCAAGAAAACGTATTGCCAATCCCACCTATAAGCTTGGGCAGCGGAGATCCCAGCACCACATAATTTGCATCAGAAAAATCATTGGATGTAGCGTTCGGGTCGCCGCCTTCTTCGTTGATGTAGTAAAGGGCATCGCCGTTTTGTGGATCTACTCCTGCGTATTCAGCACCGTAAAAAACGCCAATAGGTTCGCCAACTTTCACGACATTGGGCTGACGGGTACCACCGTCGTCTATGATGGTTTGGCCATCGGCCAACGCCACGACTTCGTTGTGGTTGAGCGCCAGGTTGAGCGAGGTTGTCCACTTAAAATCACCCGTTAAGTTGTTGGAATTAAGCGTAAACTCCCAGCCCTTGTTGAGCAATTCACCGATATTTTTCCACTGGGTTCTGAAACCAGTCGTGGAAGGTACGGGTACTTGTTGCAAGAGGTCGTTGGTGTTTTTGATGTAATAATCAATTTCGCCGTTGATGCGGTTGTCGAACAACCCCCAATCTATACCAAAATCAAGTTCAGTACTTTTTTCCCAAGTAAGTTCCGGGTTTGCAATTTGTTCCGGACTGAAATTACTACTGCCGGAATAGCTCCCCGGCGCATACAACCCAAGCGCACGGAAATTGCCAATGTCTGCATTGCCGCTTTGTCCCCATGATGCGCGTACTTTCAGGAAAGAAAGTGTGCTGTTACCCTTTAGAAATTCTTCTTCGCTTGCTACCCATCCTGCCGACACCGCGGGAAAGAAGGCGTAACGTTTGTCGGCGCCAAAACGCGACGAGCCGTCAACACGTGCCGAGGCGTTGAAAAGATATTTTCGATCGAAGTTGTAGCGTGCGCGACCAAAATACGACAAGAAGCTGTACTTGTCTTCTGCGCTGGTGCCGCCAGTGATGACCGCGGCACTGGAGAGTGTTTTCAGTGCATCCGACGGAAATTGCTCGCCTTGTACGGAGGTGCGGTTGTTTTCACTTTGGAAATACTCCGTTCCAAAATCTAGGCCAAGGTCGTGGCGGTCAAACGTACGGTTATAACGCAACACGGCATTGGTGTTGTAATCGGTTGCACCGGCAAAGACCGATTGACCGTACCCATTCGAATCATTCCCAGTATCTGTGCGCGCACCAAAACGGGCTTCATCGCGCACATTGTACTGGTTTGCAGCCGCTTCAACGCGAAGCGCCAGGTGGCTTGTAAAACGGTAGTCACCAAAAACATTGACCAAGGTACGGTTGGTAAATACCTTTCTGGAAGCATCTTCCATATCAATCAATCCGTTGTAGTAGGTGGTGATGGGACGGTCATACAAAACGCCTTCCGGGTCGCGGGTCGGGGTTAAAGGCGACAAAGCCACCAGTTGCATGGGGGTAGAAAACGCGTTGTCGTCCGAAACCTGGCGGGTTTTGGTGCGCGAAACAGCCAGATTTACGCCAACTTTTAAGTTTTCAAGCGCATCGAAGTCGAGGTTGACACGGGCGCCGTCCTTGTCGAGGTTGTTGGATTTCAGAATACCATTGGTAAACCCGGAGTTGGCGCTGACAAAATAACGCATGCGCTCACTACCGCCCGACATTGTCAGGGTGGTATTCCGGAGTGAACCTTTTTGGAAGGCTTCATCCTGCCAATTGGTTTTATCCACACCTGTTTTCCAATCGTCGTTGCGGCCCGAATAACGGTAGAAACGCGATTCAACAAATGCTGACCAAGAATCAGGGTCATCGTATGCATACCCGTCAATGTCATCGGAATTCTTCGCCGCTTCCGTGAAAAGCTCTACGTATTGTTTGGCATTGAGAAACTCCCGTTTGTGGGTAGGTTGACTGAAGCCTGTTTGAAAATCCAGTTCAATGTGGCTTTTTCCTGCTTTACCAGATTTTGTGGTAATCAGTACCACGCCATTGGAGCCACGGGAACCGTAAATAGCTTTAGCAGAAGCATCTTTTAATACTTCAATGGACTCAATGTCGTTGAAATTGATGTCGGCAAGGGGGTTAAGTGCTGCCCCAAATGTGTTGCGGGCATCTTTGGCGAGTGGAATACCATCAACCACAAATAGCGGTTCAGTGCCGGCATTGATGGATCCGACGCCACGCACACGTACGCGGGCTGCAGAGCCGAGTTTGCCATTGACGCTTTCCACGCTTACCCCTGCCGCTTGGCCTTGCATGGCCTGTTCCAGCGATACAACGGGCATCCCTTTCACTTGCTCATTGCCAATTTTGGCGATATTGCCTGTGAGGGTGCTACGGATTTGCTTGCCGTAACCAATCACCACGACTTCGTCTATCAGTCGCTGGTCTTCCAACATCACGATTTTGAGTGCCGTGTTGTTGCCAACAGCCACTTCCTGGGCGGCGTATCCGGTGTACGCGACGGAAAGAATGGCATTGTTGTCGGTTACCAAAACGCTGAACTGACCGTTCACATCGGTGACGGTTCCGTTTCGGGTGTTTTTAACCGCCACGGAAGCACCAATCAGCGGGTCCCCAGCGGCATCGGTGACTTTACCAGTCACTGTTCGCTGCGCATACGCGCCCGCGAAAAACAGGAGGCAAAGCAATACAGTTGTACACAATTGCTTCATAATAAAAATAAATTAGATGATATGTTACGCCCACAGAACGCTTCCATGTCGAAAATAATCCGAGCGGAAAAGCCCATTCAAGCAATCAATTATTGCGGCTAAAGTAATAAGATCCACCAATCATTTGCAAAAAAATTATTGTAGCGCACTTTCGCCTGCGCTGGCAAGGGCTTGCCCGGCGAGGTAGCCACCGGTCCAGGCTGCCTGAAAATTAAATCCGCCGGTGATGGCGTCTATATCAAGTACTTCTCCGGCAAAGAATAGATTGGGGCAAATACGGCTCTCGAAAGTTTTAAAATTCACCTCTTTCAGCATTACACCGCCTGCTGTAACAAATTCCTCTTTAAACGTACTTTTCCCAGTAATTTGAAACGTTGCCCGGGCGAGTTGTGCCCCCAATTGCTGCAAATCAATTTTCCCAAGATCTGCCCAACGTTTATCCGGGGCTATGCCGGCTGCTTCCACAAGTCTTTGCCAGAGTCGGGAAGGCAGGCTGAAGGCCGGATTCGAAAAAACTGTTTTTTTACTGCTGTCCAACTTGATGGCAGCCAACAATTCGCCGACCTCAACCAGTTTTGTTTCACCCAAAAAATTAATTTCCAAGGGAAATTTATAGGACAATTGGTGTAAATCCCGAGCCCCCCAAGCAGATATACGCAACACCGCAGGTCCACTCAACCCCCAGTGGGTTACCAGCAATGGACCATCAGCAGACAATTTGCTGCCGGGTATGCGGAGGCTCGCTGCGGGTATTGAGACCCCAGATAGTTCCCGTAGTCGGGTGTCTTTTGTATTGAAGGTAAAAAGTGACGGTACTGGCGGAACAATGGTGTGGCCCAGCCCCTGCAGCCATTCCCATACAGGTGTGTTGCTACCCGTCGCGACCATTATTTTATCAAAGGTAGCCGCGCCAATCCGCCATTTGCCATGGATGGCGTCAATTTTTTCAACCCTGTTGCTCGTGAGTACCAGCACACCGGCGCGATGGGCGGCTCGGGTGAGACAATCCACGATGGTTTGGGAATCATCGCTTGTGGGAAACATTCTCCCGTCAGACTCCGCTTTCAGCAGCACACCCCGTTGTTCAAACCATTCCACGGTATCCCGTGGCCCAAATTGCATAAAAGGCCCCAGCAACTCCCGACTGCCACGCGGATAGTGCTTCACAAGTTCTCGGGCATCAAAACAAGCATGGGTAACATTGCAACGGCCACCGCCACTTACCCGCACTTTTTCAAGCACGCTTTTCCCACGCTCAAAAATGGTGACTTGACAAGCAGGATTGGTTTCCGCACAAGTAATGGCCGCGAAAAAACCTGCGGCACCGCCGCCGATGATGGCAATTTTCATAGTAACTGGTTAACGTGGTCGCGTCTGAGACAAAAAAGAGGCCATTTTTTGCCAGACGAAGCGGATTTTTGTAGGCCGTAGCAGCGCTACGGTCAAAAAAATCTGCGAAGTAGGACGGGAAATGGGCCATTTTGGGCCAGACAGCGTGCCACCTAACCAGTTACTTTTCATATCAGAAGCGAATATAGGGTAAATTCCGACTTTGTTGCAAAGATCACGCAACAGCTTGAAAAGACATACAAAAGGAAAAGTTTATGTTTGTGGTGTGAAACAAACATAAATGCTTGCACACTGCTACCCGACCACCTTATTGTTGTCAACACAAAGTGGTTGTGCATGAAGTGTGTTTGCATTGATTCTAGATCAAACACTTGCAATCAATCAAATCGTGTAGCTGGTTAGCGTGGTCGCGTCTGAGACAAAAAAGAGGCCATTTTTTGCCAGACTTCGCAGATTATTGTAGGCCGTAGCAGCGCTACGGTCAAAAAAATCTGCGAAGTAGGACGGAAAATGGGCCTTTTTTGGCCAGACAGCGTGCCACCTAACCAGTTACATTATTTTAATCACAGTCTATGCAATTTTCCTATCGCCCAATGCTATTGGAACTCCGCCACCCTTTTCGGCTTGCGACGGGGTCGCGAACGCATACCCAGGCCATGCTGACAACCATTCGTCTGGGCGATCATATTGGCATTGGAGAAGCCGCAATGCCGCCCTACTACGGAGAAACCCAAGAAACTGCCTCGGCATTTTTGGAAATGGCCGCCCGTTTGCTGGCTAGCCCCACCTCCCATTTGGACAATATCGACGACCTGATGCGTCAGGTGGACGCCATCGCTCCAGGCAACAACGCCGCAAAAGCTGCTGTGGACATCGCACTACACGATTTAAGGGGTAAAATATCCGAAAAGCCCTTGTGGCAACTGCTGGGCACCAATCCCGACCAAATGCCCAAAACGAGTTTCACCTTGGGCATGGATACACCGGCCATCCTCCGGAAAAAATTATCGGAAGCGACCGGGTTTCACCTCATCAAAGTGAAACTCGGATCAGCAGATGACCGACAAATCATTCGAACCATCCGAGAGGTCAGCGATCTGCCCATTTATGCAGACGCCAATCAGGGCTGGCACGACCGCAACGCAGCACTGGAACTCATCCACTGGTTGGCAGAGCAGCAGGTGCAACTCATAGAGCAACCAACCCCAAAAAATGACCTCGACGCGGCTGCATGGCTGACCGAGCGCTCGCCATTGCCCATCATCGCCGATGAAAGCTTCCAGCGTCTCAGCGACCTCGACCGCGTGGCCAATTGCTTTCATGGCGTTAACATCAAACTGATGAAATGTACCGGCCTTTCAGAGGGCATACAAATCGCTGCTGCCGCGCGGGCACGCGGACTTAAGCTCATGGTGGGTTGTATGACAGAAACATCCTGTGGCATTCTCGCCGCAGCCACCCTGGCCCCGCTGTGCGATTTTGCGGACATTGATGGGTGCTGGCTGATTCAAAACAACCCCTTTGCTCTGCCAACATTGGAGGAAGGAAGGGTAGTACTGCCCAACGAACCCGGCTTGGGGCTGTCCAATGCCTAGATAACGCGCCATTTATACGGCCATTCCTGTACGCCACCCCAATTAAAAACACCCCGACAGGGCGCTAAAATCCGGGATCCATGATCCGAGCCACCGGGTACAACCGGTGCGTCGGCTCGTACCACGGCGATTTGCGGTAAACCCAGTCCAATTGTTTGGAGGCATCGGCGGCAAATTCTGGCTCCTCCGCCCGTTTTGCCTCCAATTCAGCTTTTATCAAAGGGTTTTCACGCAGAAACTGTGCCGCCAGATCTTCAAAAACATACGCGGAGAAATATTCCTTTTGCATGAGAATGGGCTCGAAAAAATTCCACGCGAACCAAGAATCCGGCGCCTGAGGCTCCAGTGTTTCCACCAAGTATCGGTTCGCGTTTTGGTTGGTGTAAATGACCATGTCCCCTGCGTTGAACGTACGTTTCATCGTCTTTTTTTCAAGTTCAATTTCGCTGTGGTAATAGTGCCCTTCCCAGGCATTGCGGGTCTTGAAATCACGAATGAAGTAAGTTTCCGTTTCCACAGACACCGTCCGCTCCAGTGGTTTCATTTCGACGCCATTCAGCTTTAACCGTTCAATCACGTTTTCCCAAGCTTGGGGAATGATGTAGGCAACCGGCTTTTCTACCGTAACTGAAGGCACAAAATGGTTGTAGTATGGTATGCTTTTGGTATAAGGCTCTGATCGATCGTACCACAGCCTTGGAAGTCCGCTGACCTCGGAAGGTTTGTACTTCGCTGCATAGCCTTTAAAGTCAATGGAGTCAAACTTCAGCTGATCCATTTGAAAATCAAGCGCAAAAGTATGCTTGTTGCGCGTGTACTCAAAAGCTGCCAAGCGGGCCTTTCCGATCGCATCACCCTGATCTGCTACAAACTGAAGCACCACCTCCATAAATGCGTAAGTGGACCAAACCCTGTCTTTAAACGGCTTGAGCATGTGCGTTTCGGGCATAAAACCGATCGTATTCCACAGGGCTGCGTAGCCGGTGGAATAGCGTCCATGGTCACAAAACCCTACAATTCCAGAGTCGGGTGTATCGCCGGGCGTATCAACATACGGCGTCATTTCCCAGCCTTTGGCAGCCATGTTCCCATACAATGCAGGCAACATGGTTTCTTCCAGAAACTGGCCAAGAGGCGCTTCCAATTTGTTGTGCTGCGTCGCAATAAGGGTCATGACATATTGATAATCAGCGCCGTTGCTCGTGTGATTGTCCACGAAAATATCCGGACTCCATGTCTGGAATATCTGATTGAACGTGCGGGCATTGCGCGAATCGCACTTCACAAAGTCACGGTTGAGGTCATAATTTCGGGCGTTGCCGCGAAAGCCATAGGACTCAGGACCGTTTTGATTGGCACGGCTGAAAGCGTTGCGATTGAGGCAGCCATCCACGTTGTACACCGGGATGACAACGATAACCATTTTTTTTAGCCATTCATCCAATGCAGGTTTCCCCAGATAATCGCGTAAAAGCATCACCGTGGCGTCAATACCCTCTGGCTCTCCTGGATGTATCCCATTGTTTATCAGCACAATACGCCGACCAGATCGCCTAATTTTTACCGGATCAAACTCGCCGTCACCGGATAAAACAGCCACGTGCAACGGCTCTCCGCTGTCGGTACTGCCCACGGCCATGAACTGAAGAACACCCGGATTCGCGCCGGCCAACTGCTCAAAGCACTGAACGACCTCGTGATAGGTCAGTGTTTGGTTGTCGTTGTTATCAAATGGAATGTTGATGTTTGCCATTTTTGATGGTTGAGTGCGCCCATTGGAGGCAAAGAACAGTAGTAAGGAGCCCAACAGCAGTATTTTTTGCACGACAATATTTTTAGGTGTGAATGGGTTCCTATAACCTTTGGTTTTTTGTAACTGGTTAGCGTGGTCGCGTCTGAGACAAAAAAGTGGCCATTTTTTGGGCCAGACTGCGTACCACTCAACCAGTTGCGATAATTAAAGCGTACCCCTCAGTTCTTGTTCGCGTTCAATGGCTTCGAAAAGCGCTTTGAAGTTTCCTTTACCGAATGACTTGGCTCCTTTTCTTTGGATGACCTCAAAAAAGACTGTCGGACGATCTTGAATGGGTTTTGTAAATATCTGGAGTAAGTAGCCGTCTTCATCGCGGTCAACCAGAATATTCATACTGCGGAGATCCTCAATGCTTTCATCAATGGTGCCAACCCGTTCGAGCACGTCCTCGTAATACGTTTCAGGAACATAGAGAAAATCAACACCATTGGCGCGCATCTGCGCGATGGTAGCCATAATATCATTGGTGGCAACGGCGATGTGCTGTACGCCGGCTCCTTTGTAGAAATCCAGGTATTCATCGATTTGGCTCCGCTTGAGCCCCTTTGCGGGTTCATTGATCGGAAATTTAATGTAACCGTTGCCATTGCTCACAACTTTCGACATGAGTGCGGTATATTCCGTTGAAATATCGTTGTCGTCGAAAGTAATGAGGAGTTTGAAGCCCATCACATCTTGGTAAAATTTCACCCATTTGTTCATAGCACCCAATTCGACGTTGCCCACGCAGTGATCAACATATTGAAAACCAACCGATTTTGATGGATAGGCATTGGTTCTCGGGATAAAACCGGGCATAAAGGCGCCGGAATATGCACTTCGCTCCACAAACGTGTGAATGGTCTCGCCATACGTATGAATGGCAGCTACCACGACGGATCCGTGGTCGTCGTGCAGTGTCTTGGGCGCGAATGCAGACTGGGCGCCGCGCTCCAATGCTGTATAATAGGCTTTTTCAGCGTCATCAACCCACAAGGCCAGCACTTTAACGCCGTCGCCATGCAAGGCCACATGTTTCGAAATCTCCGTATCAGGCAACAACGAAGACGTCAGCACGATGCGCACCTTGTTTTGCTGGAGCACGTAGCTCACACGGTCAAATACTTTTGTTTCAGGACCACAGTAGGCGACCAACTCGAATCCGAGTGCTGCCTGATAATACATGGCGCTTTGTTTGGCGTTGCCCACATACAATTCAAGGTGATCGGTGCCGTTGATGGGAAAAGTATCTGTGGCGGAAGAGGTGACGGCGGGCTTGGTTAAGACGTCCATGATGGGTGGTAAGTAATAAGTGTTAAAAACAGTGATTGGTCATTATTCGGGTGCAAAAGTAAAGAAAGGCTGTCCAATATTTACTGCGCAGTTTATTTAACAAAAGGGGGTGATTGCTCCGAAAGCGTGTAAGATACACCCTATTCCGTTACAAAAAACGTGACGGGTTGGTTGGTCGCACCTGAGACAAAAAAGTAGCCATTTTTTGGCCAGTCAGCGGGCCACCCAACCCGTTACACAAAACAGGCAGCCTACGGGATACCCCGTGGCTGCCTGTTTTACACATCAAACAACTGCTGTTTAGCGAATAAACAACAATTCGCGGTATTTTACCAGTGGCCAGTATTGATCGTCCACGATGGCTTCAAGGTCGTCTGCGGCTTCACGTATGGCCTCCATTTGAGGTTTCACCTGGTGGCAAAAGATGTCTGCTTCAGCGCGTAGCGACTCCGCTTTGTGGGCTTTTGCATAGGCCACTTGCAGTTTTTGCAATCCACCGTGGATTACTTCCATGTTAGCAGAAACGCGGTGGAGCAGTTCCAATTGCAACGTCGCACCTTTCAGCATATCGATGGCGCGGAGTGCGGCTACATTGTCTGCCAATTCTTTCTGATACCGCAAGGTAGCAGGCAGTACAAATGAATTGATCAACTCCTCCAGAGATTTGGATTCGATGTCGAGTTTGGTTACATAGCTGTGCAACTGAACAGCATGGTAGGCTTCCAATTCGACGTCATTCATGACACCAGATTTGCCGTAAAGATCCTGTGCAAGTTTTTTACCCAATACATCCAAGGCCTCCGGGGTGGTGGCGAAGTTGTTGAGTCCACGTTTTTCAGCTTCCGCCTTCCACTCATCGGAATAGTTGTTTCCTTCAAAACAGATTGGCTTCAACTTGCGAATATAGGCTTTCAAGACGGTCAGGATGGCTTCGTCTTGGGTTGTACCACCGGCGACAAGCTGGTCCACATCTGCCTTAAATTCCGTCAGTTGCAAGCCCATCATGGCATTCATAACGGCCATCGGGCCAGCGCAGTTTTGGCTGCTGCCCACCGCGCGGATTTCAAATTTATTGCCCGTAAAGGCAAAGGGAGACGTACGGTTGCGGTCGGTATTGTCCAGTTCCAGGTTGGGTAGTTTGGCGATCAGGTCGAGCACGCGTTTCACTTCCTGGCCGTCCTGGTTTTGGGAATTGGCTATTTGATCAAGCAGGTTGGTCAGCGCTTCTCCAATAAACACCGAAATAATGGCTGGCGGTGCTTCATTGGCGCCAAGTCGGTGGTCATTGCCGGCGTGGGCAATGCTGGCACGGAGGATATCGGCGTATTGGTGCACTGCGGCAATGGTGTTGACAAAGAACGTAAGGAACCGGAGGTTGGTGCCCGGGTTTTTACCGGGAGAAAGCAAGTTCACACCCGTATTCGTACCCAAACTCCAGTTGTTGTGTTTACCGGATCCATTCACCCCTGCAAAAGGCTTTTCATGCAACAGCACGCGGAGTTTGTGGCGGCGCGCCACGCGCTCCATCAAGTCCATCAACAATTGGTTGTGGTCAATGGCCACATTGATCTCTTCAAAAATTGGCGCCACCTCGTATTGACTGGGCGCTACTTCATTGTGACGGGTGCGTACCGGAATACCAAGTTTGTAACATTCTGTCTCCAGGTCGCGCATAAACGCGTACACACGCTCCGGAATTGACCCAAAATAGTGGTCTTCCAACTGTTGATGCTTGGCAGCAGGGCGACCCAGCAGGGTTCGACCAGTCATCGCAAGGTCGGGCCTGGCGTTGAACAACGCGTCGTCAACCACAAAATATTCCTGTTCCCAACCAAGGGTAGCCGTGATTTTGTGAACGTTCTCATCAAACATCTTCGCCACCGGCACAGCAGATTTGTCGAGAAACGACTGCGAGCGCAACAAAGGCAACTTATAATCCTGCGCCTCACCACCGTAAGTCACAAAAATAGTGGGAATACACAGCGTTTTACCTTCCCCTACTGCCAGGATAAACGCCGGACTACTGGGATCCCAAACAGTGTACCCTCGGGCCTCAAAAGTGCTGCGCATACCACCGGAAGGAAACGAGGAACCATCAGGCTCTTGTTGCACCAATGCTGATCCGGTAAACTCCTCTATCACACGACCATCGTGCGTCAGGGTGAAAAACGAATCGTGTTTTTCGGCTGTTTTACCGGTAAGTGGCTGAAACCAGTGTGCAAAGTGGGTGCAACCTTGTTCCTCAGACCAGCTTTTCATACCCTTCGCAATGACATCTGCAACGTCACGGGTAAGCTTCTGCCCACTTTGCACGGCGGCCTTCACGGATAAATAGGCGTTTTCGGGCAAATACTTTTTCATTGCATCATCATTGAAAACGTTTTCGCCGAAATACGATGCAATTTTTTCCGCTTTGGCTTCCGCAAAATCTGCTGAAAAAGGCTCCGTGCGGCTTTCCATATTTTGGAGTGCGTTAAAACGAGAGAGGGACATATTATACTGGGATATGAATTTATGAAAAGATGAGAAAATTTGCAACTGATGTTTGCCCATTGCCAAATCTGGTGGAATAAATGCCACAACACACACCGCTCCGCTGGCGGATACCTGCTAAACTACTGTTCCGATAAAAACAACTTTGGGTAACGGGGCTGTCTCCACATTTGCCGAGCAGCGTCGACATTCCGAAATCACAATAAGGGGAGGAATGACAGATAAAGGGCATTGCTTATGGGTAAAATGCCTTTGGATGGCACAAAATTAAAGCAATTATTACACAATCATGAACTAATCTTTAATTTTCACAATTGTTAACAAAACTGAAACGAAAAATATAAAAACAAAAAATCACGATTAATTTTAACTTAATTTTGAAAATAAAAAACATTGTATAATAATATTTTTCATCAACCAGTTTTGCCATTAGATCAACAGGCGCCATCAATCAAAAATACTGTATTTCTCGCACCTGAAAAAAGGCTAAGTTCGCTGCTGATACGCTTCCCAATCGCTGGCTTCGTCTATGTCAGCCAATGTGGGCAATAAAAGGTATGATTTTCCCATCGCGCGCACACGCTCCAAGGTTTGGGCCAGTACCTCCTCGGTACTCCAAACCATGCCGCTGAAAACAGCCGGTTCAAAAACTTTCATTCCCAAGAGGTAATAGCCTCCATCAGAAGCCGGACCAACCACAAAATCAACATTGTCCATTGCTGCAAATGCCTGCTCCAGGATATGACTGCTCAGTTCCGGACAATCACTGCCAACAATCACCACCCGCTCCGCTCCACCGCGAAATGCTCGGTCAAAAGCATCCTCCATGCGCAGGCCAAGATCGCCTTCACGCTGATTGTGTTCAACAAATAAATGCCTTGGCCATTCGGTTTCTGCTGTAGGAACACCGTCACTGTAGAACAACCAGCGCTCACACGTTGTTCCCATCACCGCAGCCCTGGTTTTGTCGAGTAGCAATCGGTAAATACGCAACGCTTCCTCTACGCCCATGGTACGCGCAAGCCTGGTTTTTACCTTTCCCAAAACAGGATTTCGAATGAAAATGATCAGTACCTTTTTCAACTTGTTGATATTTGCAGCGGCAGAATTGGAACTTTGCGCACTCGCAACTACTTGGGTAATTGCGTATGAACGTAAAAAATCATTTTTTTTGCCAAACAACGTGCCACCTAACCAGTTCCCACATTAAAACTCCCCACCATTCATTATGTTTACAGGCATTATTGAAGCCCTCGGAAGGGTAAAACACATTGAAAAAGATCGTTCAAACGTACATTTTACGATAGAAAGTCTCATTTCACATGAATTAAAAATTGACCAAAGCGTAAGCCATGACGGCGTTTGCCTAACGGTAGTGGCTGTTGATGAAAACACTCACCGCGTCACAGCCATCGCCGAAACGTTGGGCCGTACCAGCCTTGATGCCTGGCAGGTTGGCAATTTAATCAACCTAGAACGATGCCTACCCATCGGGGGACGCCTCGACGGACACTTGGTACAAGGCCATGTGGACGATGTAGCCGAATGCGTCGCGGTGGAAGATCAAGGAGGCTCTTGGGCTTGCACGTTTCGATATAATCCCTCCATAGAACGCCTTTTGGTCGACAAAGGTTCGATCTGCATCAACGGCGTGAGCCTAACTGTGGTAACACCAGCGGCAAATATTTTTCATGTTGCCATCATTCCTTACACTTGGGAACACACCAATTTTCAACAATTGCTCCCAGGATCACGGGTTAATATTGAATTTGACATCATCGGTAAGTACGTAGCCGCCATGGCCAAATTCGCTCGAAACACACAAATTGAACCATAAAAACAGCTCGGTCGCGTCTGAGACAAAAAAGTGGCCATTTTTTGCCAGACAGCGCGCCTACTAAACAGTTACAAGGCGTTATACCTATCCCATTGGAAACATCCTTGAGTACCAAGTTCAACCGTCAACAATCAACAGCCTATCATGTGTAAAACCCTCGCTTTTCTCCTCCTCTTTGTGCCACTCCTCTCTTTTGCCCAAAAGCCGGCAAAACCGTCCTCCGCAGATCTACAGTTGGCCATTAAAAAATTAAATGTGCTGGGCACAGTCCTCTATGTCGCGGCACACCCCGACGATGAAAATACGCGCATGATCAGTTACCTGCGCAATGAAAAACTTTATGATGTTACCTACCTTTCACTCACACGGGGCGATGGGGGACAGAACTTGATCGGCACCGAAATACGGGAGTTGCTGGGGGTGCTGCGCACGCAAGAATTGCTGATGGCCCGCTCTGTTGACGGTGGAAAGCAATTGTTTTCCCGCGCAAACGACTTTGGATATTCCAAAAACCCGGAAGAAACCCTGCGTTTTTGGAACAAAGACGCCGTCCTGTCGGATGTCGTGTGGGCCTTCCGAAAAACACGCCCCGATGTGGTGATCAACCGCTTTTCTCACGATAAAAAATATGATACCCACGGGCACCACACCGCATCAGCCATGTTGTCCGTAGAAGCTTTCGACCTGGCGGGGAAAGCTGATGCCTACCCGGAACAGTTGTCGCTGGTGCAACCTTGGCAGCCCCGCCGTCAATTTTTCAATACTTCCTGGTTTTTTTACGGCAGTCAGGAGGCATTTCAAAAAGTCGATAAAACAGGACTTTGGCCCGTTGATATGGGTGTTTGGCTGCCCTTGAAAGGAAAAAGCAACGGTGAAATTGCCGCAGAAAGCCGCTCGATGCACCGATGCCAAGGTTTTGGAATGCTCAGCTCTCGTGGCTCCTCCATGGAATACCTCGATTTTGTGAAGGGCGACAAACCATCCAACCAAAACCTTTTTCAAGACATCAATACAACCTGGACACGGGTAGATGGCGGCGCTCCGATTGGCGAACTGCTCACCCGGATAGATCAAAATTTTCACCCGGAAAACCCCGCCGCTGCCATTCCGGATTTACTGCAAGCCATGCAGTTGATCAAAGCGCTTCCCCAGGGATTTTGGCGCGATAAAAAACTGAATGAAATCAAACTGGTGATCCAAGGCTGCCTCGGGCTGTACCTCGAAGCTACCAGCAATGAACCCACCGCAACTCCCGGCGAGCGAGTGAAACTTCGGTTGGAGTGCATCGCCCGTGCCACCGGCAACGAAGTAACACTCACCAGCGTAAGCGTCAACCCGGGGCTGTTCGATACTATTTCCAGCACTGTCCTTGACGTCAACAAAGGATGGCTGCTCGAAAAATCGATAAAAATACCCGAAAATGCGACATTTACAGCACCCTATTGGCTTGGAAAACCTTCTTCCGTGGGTATGTATGAAGTGCCAGAACAGACCTTGCGAGGACTTCCAGAAACACCACGGTTCGTGTCGGTCCACTGGGCCATCACGGCAAACGGGATTCCGCTCGAATACGATACCGATGTCGCATGGAAAACAGGGGAACCGGCAGTCGGAGAAGTTTGGCGACCCTTTGAAGTGTTGCCCCCTGTCTTCGTAGAATTTACAGAGTCTTCTTATTTGTTTACCAAAAAAGAGCACGACGTCACGGTGCGGGTAAAAGCCGGCAGAGACAACGTAACAGGAATTGTACATGTATCAGCACCCGGAAATGGCTGGACGATCAAATCAAGAGCACTGCATGGGCAAGCGTTTGAGTTCAGCAAAAAAGGCGAAGAAAAAACGTTCACCTTTCATGTTAATGCTCCTGAGGCCAGTACAGAATGCCTCCTCCGTGCAACCGCTGAGACCGCAGGTGGCGTGTACAACAACCGGCTTGTTTCCATTAAATATGACCACATACCACAACAAAGTGTGCTGTTGCCAGCAACCGCACATGCTGCCCGTTTCGATTTGCAGATAAAAGCCAAAAAAGTGGGGTATTACATGGGCGCCGGCGATGAGGTGCCCGCCGCACTCCAGCAAATGGGCTGCACCCTGACCCTTTTGACAGACAAAGATGTGGAACTGTCAAATTTGAAAAAATTTGATGCCGTGGTGGTGGGTATCCGCGCCTACAACACGAAAGAGGGACTTGCTTTTCATCAAAAAGCGCTTTTGGCGTATGTAAATGCCGGAGGTACGCTCCTTATTCAGTACAATACAAACGGTGAATTGACGGTGGAGGATTCAAAACTCGCACCGTTCCCACTCAAACTTTCCCGGACGAGGGTAACCGACGAAACTGCTGAAGTACGCTTTATATTACCGGGACACCAAGCACTAAATTATCCCAACAAATTGACGAAAAATGACTTCAATGGATGGGTCCAGGAGCGTGGACTGTATTTTCCGGGAGAGTGGGATGCGGCCTTTGAAGCGCCACTGTCGATGAATGATGCAGGAGAAAAACCTGCTGATGGCGCATTGTTGATCGCCAAATATGGCAAAGGGCATTACGTGTACACCGGAATATCGTTCTTTCGCGAACTACCCAATGGTGTGCCGGGAGCTTATCGGTTGTTTGCCAACTTATTGTCTCTAGGGAAATAAAGCAAGTTGATGGGTTGGCCTCTCAACACCGCCAGCGCTGCGTCCAGTGAAAAACATGATCCTAAGCCTCTCACACGGCGAAATTCAGCGGACGCAGCGCTGGCGTAAACTCCACCGAATAAACGTCGTTACTTAGAAGGCCTTCTTCGCTTATAATTTCCGCCGCCGGAGCCACCGCTACCGCCGTTTCGGCTACGATTGTTGTTGCGCGAGCCACCCCCGGCATTTCCTGAAGCGCCCTTGTTGTTGCCGTTGTTGCGGTTGTTGCGTTGACGCCCCTTTTCTTTTTCATGTCGGCCGGCGCCAGCTGCAAGTTTATCCAATGAATCGTGGCCCTCGTGTAATACAAGCTGGCCATTGGAAAGAATTTCAAGGTCTTCTTTCACGATATCATCGCTGACATAGTGCTCTTTGTTCCATGTTTTGTACGCCAATTTCATGTAGGAAGCGATGACTTCCACAAAACCTTCGCGCTTTGATCCCTCCGGCATTTCAATGGCCTTTTGAATGAGGGCGTGAACACTGCTGCCATAGTGGCGCTTGCGAGTAGATGAAGCAGGATAGCCCAAAGGCTCGGGCTTAGGCCTGTCCTCTTCCCGGACAATGACGATTCCGGGCGGTGGTATCACATCGAGTTCGTAGTTGGCAATGACAAACACGTGATTCCAAAGTTTTTCTTTAAAATCATCAATGTTCCGGTTGGGGTTGGTTGGGCTGAGGGTAATCATCAAACCAACAATTTCTTCCACCGTTTTTTGCCGTCCCAAAGGCGAATCAATCGTCTTGGCGTGTTGGATCATCTCCTGAATCGAGCGACCATATTCTGGAAATTGTATATCAGCGCTTTCTGTGTTGTACGCTATATCAATCTTATTCATTGTTAGACTAAAATTATAATGATTTGAATAATGGGTAATACATGATTTTAAGTAGCTGGTTAGCTTGGTCGCGTCTGAGACAAAAGAGTGGCCAGACAGCGGGCCACCTATCCAGTTACGACTTTAAAATAGTTTTTGTCCCCCCTTTGGGTTGACGGTAAAAGGGCAATACAAAGGGCAAGGCTATACGCCGAAACCCGGAGTTATTCAACGGTTACGGACTTGGCTAAATTACGGGGTTGGTCCACATTACACCCCCTCAATACCGCCGTGTGATAGGCGAGCAATTGAAGTGGAATAACAGAGAGCAACGGCGTAAAGGGTTCTTCCGTTTCAGGTATTTCAATGGTGAAATCCGCCAATTCTTTAATGTCCGTATCCCCTTCTGTAACAACAGCAACGACAATGCCCTTGCGGGCTTTCACTTCTTGTATATTGGATACAACCTTGTCGTGGGCACTTTTGTTTGTTGCGATCACAAAAACAAGCATGTTTTCATCAATCAGGGCGATGGGGCCGTGCTTCATCTCTGCGGCAGGATACCCTTCAGCATGTATATAACTGATCTCCTTCAACTTCAAAGCGCCTTCAAGCGCGACCGGGAAATTATAGCCCCTGCCAAGATAAAGCGAATTTACGGCGTCTTTTAATTCTCCGGCGATGTATTCTACCTGCTTCTGGCAGTTTTTAAGCAACCTATCTACTTTTTCTGGGATCCTAGACAGCTCTTGCACCAATTCTTGGTACCGTGATTTGGGTAAATAGCCCCGTTCATACCCCAATATCAGCGCCATCATGGTCAGCATGGTCACCTGACCTGTAAAGGCTTTGGTGGATGCGACACCAATTTCCGGCCCGACGTGGATATAGGACCCACTGTGCGTCAACCGAGCGATGGACGACCCCACCACATTGACGATGCCATAAGTAAGCGCGCCACGTTCTTTGGCCATTTCAAGGGCCGCAAAGGTATCTGCTGTTTCACCGGATTGAGAAATTGCCAGTACAATATCCTGATCGCGGACCACGGGGTTTCGATACCGGAATTCCGATGCGTACTCCACTTCCACAGGCAGCCGTGCCAAATCCTCAAACAAATACTCCGCAATCATCCCGGCATGCCAAGAAGTGCCACAGCCCAAAATAATCATCCGCTGAGCATTGACGAGTCGTTTCATGTGCTCTTCCATACCACCCAGTCTCACCCAACCCTCTTCTGCATTCATTCGACCGCGCATACACTCTGCTATGGTCACAGGCTGCTCGTATATTTCTTTGAGCATGAAATAGTCATACCCACCTTTTTCCAACTGTTCTATTTGCAGTTCAATGGCGTGAACGGTGTGGGTTGTCGTTTCATTGCGCAAGTTTTTGATCACAAGCCCATGCTCCAAAGTAATGGTTGCTACCTCTTCGTCGTCTAAGTACACAACATTTTTGGTATGCTCTACAATGGGTGTCGCATCAGAGGCCACCAAAAATGATTCTTTTCCAATACCGACCACCAACGGGCTACTCTTCCGTGCAGCCACAATTTTATGGGGATCTTCCCGATCCATCACAACAATGGCATAAGCGCCGGTTACCTGTGTCAATGCCTGGCGGACAGCTTCCTCCAAGGCCAGATTTTCGCGAAGTTGAATTTCCTCAATCAAGTGAACCAACACTTCTGTATCCGTTTCACTGGAGAACGTATGGCCGTGTTTTTGAAGCGCACTCTTAAGAACGGCATAATTCTCGATGATACCGTTGTGAATCAGTACCAACCGACCTGTTCCGCCAGTGTGCGGGTGTGCATTGGTATCATCGGGTTTGCCGTGGGTGGCCCAGCGGGTGTGGCCCATACCAACATGGCCGCTGGTGTCTTTGTTTTTAGTAAACTCAATCAGGTTTTCAACCTTACCCTTCTTTTTGTAAATATTGAGGGTTCCATTTTGAAGGGCAATGCCTGCGCTGTCGTATCCACGATATTCCAAACGCGAAAGGCCCTTTATTAACACAGGATAGGCATCTTTAGTGCCGATGTAAGCAACTATTCCACACATAATGATTTAGTAGGATTGAGGATTAAGATTGAAAATGAGCGTATTTGAGAACAAAAGCAGGGGGTAACCTATGAACAAGTCATAGGCTATTCCCAAAGGCAAACACTAGTTCACCCTGGTATATTTCAATTCAAGTTTAGCCGGAAAAGTGCTGCTTTTGGGGCCATACAAAACAGACCTTCGAGCGGATCGACTTCTCGGGTAAACGTTGATGTAAATTGTTCTGTGTTTTATATCCGGGGTCGCATCGTCGTCAATGATGTGTTGGAATTTTTCACTGAGGGTCATGCGATACCGATTGACAGGCACACCATTCACGATTTCTTTTTCCGGATAACCACCGAATGCCTTGAGACTTCCGGTACCGGCAGAACCCAGCGCATACAGCACATCACTGGTAAAACTGTAGGTCGTGTCTCCCACATATTCTGTGAACATGAGCTGATCGGCCGGTGTCAGGGAAGGGCTCTCGTCTGCAACGGTAAGCACCAGTTGAGCTTTGTTCACCGCAACCTGGTTGAAGTCATTGGCATACGGAAATGTTACTTTCAGCCGAAGCCCCTGCATGCCTTGCAAGTATAATTTTTCTTCCACCGGCAGCCCAATTTTGTCCGCCACCTCAGCACCCGTGTAGTTGTGCTCAAAGTGGGTAAATTTGTTGGAATTTCTGAAATAGAAGTCGAATCTTTTTTGAACAGAATCATCTTTAACCCGGTAATACAGTGCCATCCGACTGGTGGTGTTGTCGTTCAGGTCGAAAGCAAGCATGGCCCCGGGGGTAGCTCCGTTGGCAGATGTCACAATTTTCAGTCCGCGCAATTTTTGGTAAAAAGCGGAATCAGACTGCCAATCGAGCGAATCTAATTTGAGCAATTCATTGCCGAAACTGTCGTTCAGGCGGACCCGTAAAAAGGCGCCCTTGGTGCCCTCAAACAGGCTATCAATTTTCTGTGGTCTGGGTAGAAAATTAGTCACCTGACCCAATTCTTCTCCTTCGGGAATGGACGCTGTGGAGTAGTACACGGAACCATTGCTGATCGGGGCGTTCAAACGCAAGACACGCAAGGTCTGCGGCTGCAGCGTATCGCCATACACCCCATTTGGGGCATAATTCAGGTACAGCACGATGCTGTCCAAGGTCTGTTCGGTCGAGTCAAATTGTGGGTTCAGGCTTTCCGCTTGAAGCAGGGCGTAGATGTCAGACCGATACTTACCAAGCACAGGGTCGTTGATTTCTCCGCACAAGAAATGCGCCGCCGCCGCCGCATTGTCGGAGGTAACGACGCTGTCTTCGCGCAGCAGCGTACATTGAACCGTGATGGTGTCTGTATAATCGTAATCGGCGTACTCGTCCTCCAACAGCTCAGAACCAAAAGGGGTAGGTTTTTTACAGGCCGTCTGAAAAATGGCAAATACTGCCAACAGCAAACCTGCCATCATTGGGAGTTTCATCTTCATATTTTGTTGTGTTGATAACAGCTGTTCACTTATTTGAGCATACGTACAGAATGTGAAAAAGTTGCGGTTGTGACGTTCGCAGAACAGCACAACCGCAACAGCAATTTCACCATACTAACTTAATTTGTAACTGGTTAGCGTGGTCGCGTCTGCGACAAAAAAGAGGCTATTTTTTGCCAGACGAAGCGGATTTTTGCAGGCCATAGCAGCGCTACGATCAAAAAAATCTGCGAAGTATGGCGGAAAATGGGCCTTTTTGGGCCAGACAGCGTGCCAACTAACCAGTTGCCTTAATTTATCGCGGAACTTCCGTCGCTGTGATGGTGCGAAAAAATTCTAAAAGTGCCGGAAATATAGTTTCAGGCGGCAACCATGGTTGTACCGGTTTGTTGCTGGCCGTGAGATACTCAACGGCGCCGTCGAGTGTTTCGCTGCCAAGGATGATCGCATCAGCAAAATGAGCGGCACCCTTGTGCATCGAAAGGCCCTCTCCATCACGGAATGGAACGAGATCCTTTTTTGACAAATTGTTGATGGCCGCTTTTTGGAAAAAATGTTCTCCTCCCTCGTGCTCCCTCGGCGTATCAAAGGCCGCAAATACGAGTTGAGCGTTGGCAAATATAGGCTCTGTTTTGTACGCAGTACGAAGATAAAGGGGAATAAGACTGGTCATCCAACCTGCACACAGCACAATATCAGGCGACCACCCAAATTTCTTCACCGTTTCAATCGCTCCCTTGCAGAAAAAAGTCATCCGCTCGGCATTGTCCTCAAAAGGCACTTCATTATCGTCTTCAAAAACAAATTTTCGCTTGAAAAACTCCTCGTTGTCAAGAAAATAAACCTGCATCCGTGAATTCGGAAGGGACGCTACTTTGATGAGCAAGGGGTAATCGTCATCATCTACAATGATGTTCATGCCACTCAGCCGTACTACCTCGTGCAAACGGTGACGACGTTCATTCACAACCCCGTATCGGGGCATCAGAATCCGCAACTCGTAACCATTATCCTGCAAAAATTTGGGTAATTTCCCGATCACTGATGAAATATCATTTCCTTCGGTATAGGGCTCCATCTCCTGCGTGATGAGGAGCAATCGCTTCTTTTCCATGTGTAAGAAAGCCAGACTTGAATGGTGTGTGAATCACGTTTAACAAGCGAACTGCTGCTGCTTGCAGAATGACGCAAAGCCTTTGCTTCGCTTAATTCGAATGCAAAAGTATAAAAAAATAAGGTTCTTCTTGCATCGAAAACGTGCTGAAAAATTAATATAGGCAAAAACAACCTGTTTTTAAGCAGTAATTTGGTCTTTATGCCCTATTTGTATCCAAATCAGCAAGCCGTCAGGAAAATGCCCAATCGGAACTCCGCCCAATTTCGCTGCTCCCCAACCCAACTCAAACACCCTCCAAGGGTCCTCTTTCCAACAACCGGAAGGTATAGGAATACGCATTTTTGGCATCGGGCTCGTGCGACTCCCGCCAGGTTTCTACCCATTCAACCATGTTGATTTCGGGAAAAAAAACATCGCCTTCCGGTGCTATATCTACCTCGGTCAGGTACAACTTGTCCCACAAGTCCATGCTCTCACGGTAGATATCCCCGCCCCCCAGGATAAAAACTTCTTCCGCCCCGTCGTCAAAGGCAATGCCAAGCGCCTCCTCCATGGAGTGTGCAACCAGCACACCATCCGCGCTGAAGAAAGGATCCCGGGTCATGACGATGTTGGTGCGCCTTGGCAGCGGCTTCCCAATGCTCTGAAAGCAATTTCGGCCCATGATCACGTGGTGGTCTAGGGTGGTTTTTTTGAAATAAACAAGGTCTGCCGGTAAATACCACGGAATTTGATTGTCTTTTCCAATGACATTGTTCCTGGCTGCTGCGACGATGGCTGATACGATCATGTGTGTGCGTTTTATAGGGTTGTAAGCATTTCTTTGATGATGGTACGCATCTTGGGTTCGGCTTCGCGGGCAACGGCGATTACTTCGGCCAAGGTGGTTTCACGAATAACTGCCGGTGGATAGGATACATTGCTCACGAGCGACAACATGGCAACTGGCAGGTTCATGTGACGAGCCGCCAATACCTCCGGCACCGACGACATCCCAGTACAATCACTGCCGAGCCGGTGGAGCATGTCGTATTCTGCCGGTGTTTCGAGGTTGGGGCCCGACAGCGCTGAATACACGCCTTCTATGGCCCGAATGCCGTGCGCCTGCGCAATGGACAGCGCGCTTTTGCGCAATTCTGCATCGTAGGTATGCAAAAGATCCGGAAAACGGGGCCCAACACGGGTGTCGTTGACGCCGCGCAACGGATTGTCGGGCATCAGGTTGAGGTGATCACGTACAACAACTATATCCCCAGGATGAAGATGGGGATTGATGCCGCCGGATACATTGGTGATGACTAGGCGTTCAATGCCCAAAAATTTCATCACCCGAATGGGAAATACTACCTGCGCCATCGTCCAACCTTCATACCAGTGAAACCGGCCAGCCATCACCACCACCGGATGACCGGCAAGGGTGCCAAAAACCAATTTCCCATGGTGACTTTCCACCGTGCTGGAAGCAAAGTGTGGAATGTCGGCGTAGTCTATTACAGCAACCGTCTCCACCTCCTCGACTAAACTGCCCAACCCGGTTCCGAGTACAATGCCTGAACGGGGCTGGAACGCGGTTTGGCTCCTGATAAAAGCAATGGCTTCTTGTATTTCTTCGTACAGCATTTTTTCGTGGTATTAAACGGCGTTTTTTTATTTTGTAACTGGTTAGCGTGGTCGCGTCTGAGACAAAAAAGTGGCCATTTTTTGTCAGACGAAGCGGATTTTTGTAGGCCGTAGCAACGCTACGGTCAAAAAAATCTGCGAAGTATGGCGGAAAATGGGCCTTTTTGGGCCAGACAGCGTGCCACCTAACCAGTTACTTTATTTTATAATTTTACACAGCACGCTGTTTCCAGTACCAAGCAAGCCCCATTCCCGTGACCAAGTCCCAAATACCCCACCAAGCCGCGACCAGCGCCATGCCGCCCAGGCCACCAAAAAACTTGAAAATAAGGATGAGCCCAAGGGCCGTGTTGTGTACACCGGCCTCAAAAGCCAAGGTGCGACAATCCAACTCAGGAAGCCTGAACAACCGCCCAAGTGCATAGCCATTGGCCAGTGCAACCGCGTTGTGCACGGCAACCAACAGAAATACAAAGCCAAGATATTGCAACAAATTGTCGCTGTTGGCCACGAGCGCCAGCACAAGAATGGCAAAAAAAATAACCAGTGAAATGCGCTGAAGCCAAGGGCGAATCGCCTCAACCAAGGCAGGCTTTTGTTGGTTTAAAAACATACCAACAGCCAAGGGCAATACAATCAATTGGAGGATAATCAAGACCATCTCTCCCATCTCAAGCGAAAAAGACTGGCGCAATACCGCAGAATCCGGCACGTATTCCGACCAAAATAAAAAACCGGCCGGGGTTATGAAGGTTGCAAAAAGAATGATGATGGCGTTCAGCGTGACGGATAAGGCTACGTTGCCACGGGCAAAATGTACCAGAAAATTGGTCATATTGCCCGATGGACACATACTCACCAACACAAGACCCAAAGATACACTCACCGGCGGCTTGAACACCGCAATGATGCCCAACGTCAGCAGTGGGAAAATAAGATACTGCGCCAATAGCCCAACACCGATGGGCTTGGGAAACTGCACCACGCGTCGAAAATCGTCCAGCCGAACATCCAACGCTACACTGAACATGAGGAAGGCCATCGCCATGTTCAAAATGACCATTTGAGCGGGATTGAAGTGGAGATGCAGGGTGTCAACAGGATGCATGAAATAGTATTTTCAGTGTTCTACAGGTCTGAATTTCCGCCAATACGCGATAAAAACTCGGTCTCATTCCATATTTCTACGGTTTCCAACGCTTGGGCTTTTTTCAATTTCGAGCCGGCTTTTTCGCCCACCACCAAGATACTGAGGTGCTTGCTCACGCCACTGGCAATACTTGCCCCGGCAGCCGTGGCCAGCTTTTCAGCTTCTTCCCGGGTCATTTGTGAAAGGGAACCAGTAAACAATATACTCTTTCCGTATAACTGCCCCTGGGTGTTTACGTCCGGTTTTTTATCCTCTTCGGTCTGACGGAGGTTCACACCTAGTTGCTCCATGGTACGCAACAACTCGATGTTTGGTTCCGTGTGAAAGAAATTATACACATGCTGGGCCAATACAGGCCCAATATCTTTGATACTCTGGTATTTTTCGAGATCCCAATCTTTCAAATCAAGCACGTGTGCCACTTCGGCAGCCAACAACTTGCTTCCTTTTTGACCCAAGTGGTGGATGCTCAACGCGTGCAGTAGTCGGTAAATGGGGTTTTTCTTAGCTTTTTCAACAGCCGCCATCAGGTTGGCAACCGACTTCTTTTCAAAGCCATCCAAATGCGCCATCTGGTCATACGGAAGGCGGTAAATATCCGCAATACTGTGCAACCAGCCCAATTGATAAAACCGTTCAACAGACTTTTCACCCAAGCCTTCGATGTCCATCGCGTGTTTCGAGGTGTGAAAAACCATGCGGGCCAACACTTGCGCCCCGCAAGCAGCATACTCGCAGCGCCAGATGGCTTCGTCGGCCTGTTTAACCAGCAATGAATGGCAATCTGGGCAGTGCTTAGGGTACTCAACGGGTGTTTCAGAGCCATTTCGCAATTCAGGCAGGCTTTTTACAATGTATGGAATCACGTCTCCTGCGCGCTCCACCAATACCTGATCGCCGATGCGAATGTCTTTGGATCGGATAAATTCTTCGTTGTGCAAACTCACATTGGAGACCGTCACACCAGCCAGCGGCACCGGCTCTAGCCTTGCGACCGGGGTAACTGCGCCTGTTTTTCCCACTTGAAATTCAACATCCCGGAGGCGGGTAGTAGCCTGCCGAGCCTTGAATTTGAAGGCAATGGCCCACCGAGGGTGGTGGCTGGTAAAACCACATTTTTCTTGTAATGCTAGGCTGTTCACCTTCACGACCATGCCGTCTATTTCATACGGGTACTCGTCGCGATATTCCTGCCATGCCTGGCAAAAGGCAATGACTTCGGTGATGTTTTGACAGGTTTTAGTGGCAGGCAAATGCTGCAGGGTTCCACTGGTTGCCAAAGGTGTTTTGAAAGACAGGGATTGCAGGAGGTGGATTCCCTCATCATGGGCCCGGAAAGTCCCCAATACACTGTTCCCCTGCTGGTCAATGGCATAGCCAACCTGGTAGAGGAATGCCTCCAGCCCACGTTCGGCTGCTTCACGGGGATCTTTCATGCGCAGGCCACCGGTGGCGGCATTCCGAGGGTTGGCAAAAAGAGCTTCTCCGGCCGCAACCCTTGCCTGGTTTATTTTCTCAAAAATATCCTTTCGGATGAGGGCCTCCCCACGAAGTTCCACCTTTGTGATGCCTTTTTTGGAAAATTCAGCTTGGAGTGGCACCGAGCGCAACGTGCGAATATTGGCCGTGATATCATCCCCTATGAAGCCATTGCCCCTGGTGGCGGCCCTTACAAGACGGTCATTTTCGTACACCAAGGCAATGGTACCACCATCGTATTTGGGCTCCACACAGTATTCAATGTCAATATCCGCTGCGATTTTACACAGTTTTTTCACCGATTCATCAAAATCGTTTAGGTCAGCAGCGTCATAACTGTTGTCGAGTGAGAGCATGGGCGTAAG
>CAIZLM010000073.1 GCA_903933805.1 uncultured Bacteroidota bacterium
TCCACCTACCGGAGGCAACCACCGCGACGTTGACGGTGTACGATGAGACAGGCCGCGTGGTATTCACGCAGAAGGGCGAGTTTGCGAAGGGCTACAACGCCCTTTCGTTGGACCGCGCGCTGCTGAACACAACGGGTGTGTTGTACTACACGCTGGAAACGGCGACGGATTCGGCCACGAAAAAGATGATCCAGACAAAGTAGTAATGATGTCATGGCGGGTACCGGAATATCGGGTACCATAAACAACAAGCGCATCCCGGTCAACGTAGGTTGATTGGGATGCGCTTGTTATTAGCGTTGCCGTTTGTGTCCTCGCCAACAACAATGGCGGGGCGCGCGCCGCTGAAACCAATCGTCGCCAAGTAGGGTAAAAAAGGACTGTTCAAAGGCAATGCTATATTACATGTAACCAAACGCAATCAGCCAAAATCAAGAAATGGTTTTTTAATTAATTTTTTGTAACTGGTTAAGTGGTCGCGTCTGAGACAAAAAAGTGTCTATTTTTGCCAGAAGTTGTCGATTTTTGCAATCCGTAGCGTCTCTACGGTCAAAAAATGGGCGAATTTTGGCTGAAAATGGGCCTTTTTGGGCCAGACAGCATGCTACTTAATCAGATTGAAAAAAACAATTATTTAACCCACGAACAATTTGACAGCATGAACAATGATGTTGTAGAAATCATCAAATTTGTTAACGCTATCCTGAAATCTCTAAAACACACTAACAATTACCCATCTATGTCTCGGTTTTTTTCTCTTTCGATCGTTTTTTGCACCCTTTTCGCTTGTTCCAAAGTGGATTTTTCTTCCCAAAACGACCGTCAGGAACTGCCTGTGGCCATGGTGGAATGTGACACCTGTCAATATCCAATTGTCATGGTGCATGGTTTTTTGGCAGCCGGGGATACCTGGACAAAATTTCAACAACTTTTTCACACCAACGGATACAACCGAAAGCTCCTGTATGCCTTCGATTGGAACAGCCTTGGAACTGCCAACAACACCGTCCTGCTCGATCAATTCATTGATACGGTTTTGTCTCAAACAGGCGCCACCCACGTTCGCTTGATCGGGCACAGTGCTGGGGGAGGGGTGTGCTATACCTACCTTTCCGATGCCGCTCGTGCCGCCAAAGTGGATGGTTACGTACACATCGGCTCGTCGGTTCAACAAGGACCGGCAGGCCCCAGCGGAACAGCGCCTACCCTGAATATCTGGAGCAGTGCCGATGCCATTGCCCAAGGCGGCAACATCGCTGGCGCGACCAATGTTCAACTTCCCGGGCAAGACCACTACCAGGTCGCAACAAGCCCGGAATCTTTCGCTGCCGTGTGGCAGTTTTTCCACCAAAATCCTCCACCATCAACAGTGATCAAGGTTCAAGGCCCCCTCGTCTGTATTTCCGGAAAAGTATTGTTTTTCGGTGAAAATACGCCCTTGCCAGCTGCAAAAGTAGAGATATGGGAGGTCGATGCTGCTACCGGGGCGCGCGTGTCCGGTAATCCAAATTTTGTTTTTCTCACCGATTCCAAGGGACAGTGGGGTCCTGAAAATGTGAAGGCCGGCACGACCTACGAGTTTGTGACCATTCCATCCAATTCAAATCAACGCACCGTTCACTATTTCCGGGAAGGGATCATTCACCTCAATTCGTTGGTGTACCTGCGCACTATTCCACCACCGCCCTCCCTCGCGGGGATCCTCCTCGCAGGCTTACCGAGCACGGCCAATCAAGCTGTTCTGAATATCTTTTCTGCCAGCCAGTCGGTACTGAATGGCCGAGATACACTGACTGCTTCCGGCGCTGTTTTGTCCACGCCCCAATATGCCAGTGCATCCAAAACGGCCATTACATATTTTTTATACGATGATGGAGATGGGATGACAGAGTTGTCGCCGGTTGGGGCTTTCGGTGGTTTTGCCTTTTTGAATGGGGTGGATATGTACTTTCCCACGGCCACTCCTGGAACCATTCCGATCCAACTGAACAATCGACAGTTGAACCTTCGCAACATTAAATCTTCCGAGGGTATTGTCGTTGGTGTGTTTGATTGACGGTATTCCGCTTTTTTTCGTTAATTTTGTTCCATGACCTTCGTCCTTAATTTGATGCGGCTCAGTTTATGGTTTTTTCGCGCGCCAGATTTGAAGTTTGTGCGGAGGGATCGGATGGAGCATTTACTGCGGGCAATTCTCCGGTTGAGGATTGCCGTTGGGATGATTGTGTTTGCCGTTGTATTGGGTATGTTGGGGTATCGGTTCATCGAGCATACTACATGGTTTGATGCGTACTACATGAGTCTCGTCACCATTTCAACCGTTGGATTTGGAGAAGTGATTCCGCTCAGTTTTCCGGGCAGGGTGTTCACTTCTTTCCTAATTGTCTTCAACATCGGCTTTTTTGCATACGCGGTTTCAACCCTTGTCAGCATTTTTTCAGAGACGGAGGTCCACGCTTTTTTCTTTGACTATTATATGAAAAAACAAATCCAACAGTTGCGCAATCACACCATTGTTTGTGGATTTGGTCGCCATGCCATAGAAGTTTGTCGGGAATTGACCAAACAACAGGCGCCATTTGTCATTGTAGAACAGGATAACAGTAAAATTGAACAGTTGCGGCGTGAAACATCCTACCTTTTTTTGGAGGGCGATGTGACAGAAGATAGCGTGCTTATAGACGCAGGAATTGAATATGCTTCAGCCTTGGTGGTTACCTTGCCTGTGGATGCCAGCAATCTCTTCGTCATCATGTCCGCCAGGCAACTGAATGCCGGTTTGAAAATCATCAGCAGGCTCAACAATGCAGCCGATGAAAAAAAATTACTGCGCGCCGGCGCAAATCACGTCGTGATGCCCGAACGCATTGGCGGCTTCTACATGGCTACACTGGTCAACAAACCCGATTTGGTTGAGTTTTTCACGTTGATTTCCAACATGGGCGCCAATCAGGTCGTTTTCGAGGAAATCGCTGTCGTTGAGTTCAAAAAACAGTTTCGCGGTCAGTCTATTGAAGCTGGTGGTGTGCTCAAAGTCACCGACATACCCATTGTCGGCTTGCGTTTTCCAGATGGAAGGTATCAACTCAATCCCAAAGCCGATGTGGTATTACAACCGGATATGCACGTTATTGTGTTGGGAGACGCTGCGCAAATCAGGCGATTCTCGGCGGCTGTATTGCAAGATGCAGGCGACAGCGATTGACACTCAATCGAAGTGCTCTTTTTTATAGGTTGCGCGACATAGCGCCCTTTTTTTTAAACAGACTTTAAATTATCGGTACCTTTATTTTTTGAAAAGAGTTGGGCGGCATACCATCTGGTAATAAAGGCCAATTTTCTTCGAAATTTGCTGGTTTTTTCACCCAAAGGGCTTCAAAAATCTGCTTCCTCCGGCAAAATAGTTTCTTTTAGGGCCAGACTGTGTGCCAACGAACTGGATACCTTTTTTAATCGTTTATTTAGGCTATTTCAACCAAAGCGTCGTCTTTACGGACAGCTTCATCCGATTTTTTGTTTGATCCCATCTCAATTTCTCACTATATTAATGCCGATTATGAACAAAAAAATCTTACTACTTAATCTGCTGTTTTTCGGTGTGTTTACACTCCGTTTACAGGCACAGGGCTTGTTTGCCTGCCCGGGCTTGAGCAATGCATCTTCCACGTGTGCTCAATCCTGTATCAATTGCAACTTGGATGGGCTGACCGGACTAAACAACATTCCGCTCCCGCCCGGTGCGCCCAACAGCCTCTGTCACGATGATATCATCCTTGAAAACCCGCGCTTTTTTGGTTTTATTGCCGGCAGCACCAACCTCAATATGGCCGTTTTTCCGACCAATTGCCAAACTGGACAAGGGTTGGAGGGCGCTTTTATTGACAACTGCACAACCACCATCGGTTGTCTTCCCGGACCGAATCCGCTGAATGGATTTGGCGCCTTTGTGATGTCCGCTACCAACTTGGTTGTTGGAAGGCCTTACCAATTGGTCATTGATGGCTACAATGGCGATGTCTGCAATTTCTCTTTTCTGGTCATGAACGGCTCCACACAGGGCCCCCCGCTTGGTCCCATTGATTCAATTGAGGGCTTAGACCACGTTTGTCCCAATGCCACCACGACGTATTCGATTCCGCCGGTGAACAATGCGGTCTCTTACACTTGGTCAGCCCCAGCCGGCTCGTCCATCAATGGCGGTAACAGTGTGCGCATTTTGCCTGCGACCGGCAATAATACGGTGCAAATTGCTTTTGGAAATGCGGGCGGAAACGTATGTGTCACGGCTTCCAATGCCTGTAGCCCACAAGTGACTACCTGTTTTCAGGTATCCAATGTGCCGCTGCCCATCCACCAACTCGCGGATGAAATTGTGTGCTACGGACAAATTCCGTACGAATGGGCGGAAGAACCGCATACCATTTTGGCTGCTCCAGGCACCTACAACCTAACGTCAAGTATCTACGATTCTTATTTGGGATGTGACAGTATTGTGAAACAAAAACTCACCGTATTACCGCTCAATCAGGTGAACCTTCCATTGCGGTACCTCTGTAAAAACGAATGTTTTACCATCAATGGCATCGAATACTGCGAAACAGGCACATTTCAGGAGTTTTTGTACACCGACAACGGCTGTGATAGTATTGTAAATTTTTCCTTGCGTGTTATTCCGTCCAAGGCGGTAGTCGCCCAACCTGATACCATTACTTGTGCCGTTACTTCCGTGCCGCTTTCTGGTGTGGGCTCTACGACAGGCAACACGGTATCCTACCGCTGGCTAGATCCGACCGGACAAACCATCAGCAATGCTATTACGGCAACGGCAACCCAGCCGGGCCTTTTCGCCTTGATTGTCACCAATACCATCGGCGGCAATGCTTGTATGGATACTGCATTGGTGAATGTACCCGGTAATCTCACCCCTCCATTGGCCAATGCAGGACCTGATAAAGTGCTTACCTGTATTGTCACCCAAGTACAACTACAGGGTGTGGGTTCTGTCGGCGCTGATTTTACCTATTTTTGGAAAGCGCAACTCGGTGGCAATATCGTCTCCGGCGTTACGACGCTCAACCCAATCGTCAATGCTCCCGGAGCCTACACACTGCGCGTAACCAACAACCACAATGGTTGTACGGCCATTTCAAACGCCGTGGTTACTGCCCAAATTGCACCACCGGTTGTTACAGCCGCCGGTGGAGATTTTACGTGCTCTATGCCCCATGTTGACCTACAAGTGTCCACCAATGCCGCCGATCCTGGCTTTTCATGGACTGGCCCCAATAATTTTGAGTCAACCCTGCAAAGTCCAACCGTCAATGTGCCGGGGACCTATGCTGTAGTGGTCACCAATGGCGTTACAGGTTGTACGGCTTCTGCCACAGCGCAGGTGAATGCCGGGAATGATACCCCCGATTTGGCTGTTACAGGTGGTGGTATCACCTGCGTAGAGGATCAAGTGGTGCTGGGCGCCACGTCCTCTGTTCCGGGAATGACCTATCAATGGTCAGGTCCCAATGGCTTTTCTTCCGGTCTTCAAAACCCGTTGGCCTTTGTGGTGGGTAATTATGAAGTCGTTGCCACTGCACCAAACGGGTGTACCAATACGGCCATTGCCATTGTTTCACTCAACAATACACCGCCAGGAACAAGCCTGGCCTCTTCTGGAAGTTTGAATTGTGTGAACGAAACCGTCAATGTATTGGCCACCAGCATGGGTAATCCTGCCAACTTGATCCATACTTGGACGTTGCCAGATGGCAGCGAACAAAATTCTGGCTCGTCAGCATTTTTGCCGGCGACTGCGCCTGGTACCTATTCGGTATTGGTGAACAATACAGCAACAGGTTGTTCCAGCAATGCCGTCTATACAGTGGTGCAATATGCCGATGTGTCTGTCAGTATTGACAAGTACGACGCACCGCGTTGCTTTGGTTCCAATGATGGAAGCTTGAGCGCGTTGCCCGCTGGTGGAAACGGGAATTATACATTTCTGTGGAGCAATGGTGCTACCACCAACGTAATTGTTGATTTGGGCCAAGGCAACTACGATGTAACTGTCTCCGATGGGGAGAATTGTTCCGCTACACTGTCTCTTCTCGTTCTGGAACCTGCACCCGTCAATACAAATGCCACATCTACTGCACAATCAGCGATTGGCGTTTCAGATGGTACCGCCGCAGCCATACCTACCGGTGGAACACTTCCATATACTTTTGTCTGGAGTACCGGCGAAACAACAGCGGAAATCGTTGCTTTGTCCCCCGGATCTTATACGGTCACCGTGACCGATGACAAAAGTTGTACCGCAGAAAAAACCGTCAATGTCAGTCAATTTGATTGTACGCTGCAAACGCTGGTACTTCCCCAAAACATCACTTGTTTCGGTGCTGACAATGGTTCTGCTACCCTACAGTTTCTAAGTGGTGAAAGTCCGTTTACCATTCTGTGGAGTACGGGGGATACTTTGCCCAGTGTAAACGATCTATCGATCGGACAATATAGCGTGTCCATTACGGATGCAAACAATTGTCCGGAAGTTCAATCTTTCAACATTCAGGAACCGGCAATTTTGATGGCCAACGCCAGCGGTTCTACCACGAGCGGTCTGGGTACCAACGATGGTACTGCCAGCGCCAATCCAATTGGTGGATCGGGCACCTATTTCTATACGTGGAGCAATGGTGAAGAAACGGATGTCATCAGTGGATTAGCAGCGGGTACCTACACGGTAATCGTTCAGGATGATCAAGGTTGCCTATCAGAACAATCAGTCGAGGTGCTCCCTGGCAATTGTAACCTCATCACTGATTTTCAGAACGCAAATCCTACCTGTTATGGTTACAACAATGGATCATCAACCATACTCCTCACCGGCGGCTCCGGTGGTTTTAGCTATGCTTGGAGCAACGGTGGTACATCAGCCACAGTTTCTGGGTTGACCGCGGGCACCCATACCGTTTCTATCACAGATCAGAATGGCTGTTCCATTTCAGTATCCACCAGTTTGTCAGACCCGGCAGCGTTGAGCCTGACCGTTGAGTCGAATGTTTCCACCACCTGTCCGAATGCCCCTGAAGGCTCGGTGACAGTAAGCGTTGCTGGCGGTAGCGGGGCGCTGTTTGTTGGCTGGAGCAATGGTCAAGCTGGATATGTGGCAACTTTTCTCACAGCAGGTGTATATACGGCTGTTGTAACGGATGAATTTGGTTGTACGGCAGCAACGTCTGTTGAAATACTTTCCAATGATACAGAAGCGCCGGTTATCATCGCTAGCAATACCAACGTTGCCATCGGTCCCGATGGTACAGTGGTCCTGACGGTGCAGAATACCAATATGTCGGTCACTGACAACTGCGCTTTGGCGTCGGTGGTTTTTCAACCGACTGAATTCCAGTGTACCCAATTGGGCAATCACCTTGTTACCGTTACGGCAACCGATGCAGCAGGACATGTTGTTAGCCAGAGTCTAACGGTAACGGTGGTGGACAACTCTGCGCCCATCCTGATTTGCTCACCCAGCTTGGTGGTGTGTTTTGAAGACAATCCGGTGTCTTACCAAGCGCCGAATGCCACAGACAACTGTCTGATCAACGGTGGCGTATTCAATATCACACAGGGTTTGCCCATCGGGGCAGTTTTCCCGCTTGGGTCAACCACCACCACGTATTCCTTTACAGATGCCCAAGGAAATACCGGAACTTGTTCGTTCGAGGTAACAGTTTTGAGCCCGCAAACGATTGTGGTTGACACGGTAATCAACGACATCAACTTCCAACAAGTGGGTGGTATTTTCATCCAAGTGGGTGGTGGACTTCCCCCATACACGTACGCATGGATTCTCAATGGTCAGACAGTTTCGAATCAGCAAAACATAACAGGGATTGCAGCCGGCGATTATACGGTGATTGTGACCGATGACAATGGTTGTATTGCCGGTAGTCAGTCGATCGTCGTGAGCAATACCTCTGCCACCAGCACTCCTGTGGCGATGGATGGTATTCGGGTCTTCCCAAATCCTACCGCTGACAATCTTTCTGTTTTGTTACCGGATGCAATGGTGGACCAAAGTGTTTTTTTACAACTGTTGGATCAAACCGGCCGTCGGGTGGTAGATCAGGTATCTCTCCGGGAAAAGCAAATTGATTTGACCTTTCCGGGGTTATCCAACGGCCTGTATTTCTTGGTCGTGCGTGTTGGAGGCAACCAGATGGTTCGGAAGGTTGTGTTGAACCTCCCTTAATATGGATGGACTTCTTTTCTTTAGGATGTTATAAAAGAGTTTTGACAATAAAAATTACTTTTTTACAACGTAACTGGTTCGCGTGGTCGCGTCTGAGACAAAAGAGGCCATTTTTTGCCAGACGAAGCGGATTTTTATAGGCCGTAGCAGCGCTACGGTCAAAAAAATGGGCAAAGTATGGCGGAAAATGGGCCTTTTTGGGCCAGACAGCGTGCGGCCTAACCAGTTACAAAACAATGAAATTGCCGCTGCTCAAATTGATTTGGGCAGCGGCTTTTTTGAAACGAACCCACCTAATTTCCAACGATAATAGACGACTGTTGCAACCACTCGAAATCCTACGACAATACTGGGGGCACCAAGCATTTCGCCCCATGCAGGAAGATATTGTGCGGGCCGCCTTGGATGGAAAAGACACCCTCGCCCTGTTACCCACCGGTGGCGGCAAATCCATTTGTTTTCAGGTTCCGGCATTGTGCCTTGATGGTATTACCTTGGTGATCTCTCCGCTCATCGCCTTGATGAAGGATCAAGTTCAAAATTTACAGAAAAGGGGAATACCGGCAGCGGCTATTTTCTCCGGTATGGGGCGTCGGCAGGTGGATATTATTTTTGAAAACGCCTGTAATGGGGCCTACAAGTTGCTGTACCTTAGTCCTGAACGGCTTCAAACCGAAATGGCAATTGCCCGCATAAAACGGATGAACGTCAAACTTTTGGCGGTGGATGAAGCACACTGTGTCAGCCAATGGGGCTACGATTTCAGACCATCATACCTCAAAATCACAACCCTTCGGGAAATACTCCCGGGAGTGCCGGTGCTGGCCCTGACGGCTACTGCTACCAAGGAAGTGATATTGGACATACAGGACAAACTCGCTTTTCGGGAACAGCATGTTTTTCGCCAAAGTTTCCGACGCGATAATCTTTCCTACTCCGTTTTATACGAAGAAAAAAAACGCGATAAATTACTGGATATCGTGCGAAACGTGCCTGGTTCTGGCATTGTGTACGTGCGTACCCGTGGAGAAACAAAAGAAATTGCCCATTTTCTCCGCCAACATCGCATCGGCGCCGATTATTATCACGCAGGGTTAACCAGTGCGGAAAGAAGTGACAAACAAGAGGCTTGGATCAGTGGAAAAACCCGCATCATTGTTTGTACCAATGCGTTTGGCATGGGTATTGACAAACCAGATGTCCGTATTGTGGTGCATTTGCAAATACCGGAAACCCTGGAGGGCTATTTTCAGGAAGCGGGTAGGGGAGGGAGAGACGGACTAAAGTCCTATGCGACCCTGCTGTATGGCGCCGGGGATGGTGATGCCCTTCGTTACCACCTAAAGGCCTCTTTTCCTCCTTTTGAACTGGTGAAGCGGGTGTATCTGGCGTTGGGTAGCCTGTCTCAATTGGCCGTTGGTGGTGGGATGGGGGAGAGCTTTGATTTTGATTTGGCATTTTTTTGCCACAATTTTAAATTTGAACATGCACAAACCCACGCAGCACTGCGGTTGTTGGAACAAGAAGGCTGGATTGCCATCAGTGAGGCATCTGCCTCACCTGCCAAAGTGCATGTCATTTGCTCCCGGGAAGTCATGTACGACTACCAATTACGCCATCCTCATGCTGATACGGTGTTAAAAACCTTGCTCCGTGCCTATCCCGGGATTCAGCAGGGGTTTGTTGATATCAGCGAAAGTCTGATCTCTAATTATGCCAAGTGTTCCACAGAAAATGTAAAAGAGGTGCTCAGTGCAGCTCAAATTGAAGAACTGTTGGTCTATGAACCCTTGCATGAAAAGCCACAAGTTGTTTTCTTGCGTGAACGTGCCACCGCTGAAAATCTTACCATCGATCTGCCACGCTTCAATTTTAGAAAAGAACGTGCAGAAGAAAGGACCGCCAAGGCCATTCAGTATGCAGAAGATAGACGCTGCCGTAGTCAAATGCTGCTCGCATATTTTGACGAACCCAAAAGCAAAACATGCGGAATATGCGATATATGTACCGGTCGAAACAAAAAAGAGGTAAACAACGACGAATTTGAGGCCTATGAGCGCAAGATCCGCGAAGTGCTGCGAAAAGAAGCACTGCCGGTGGAAGAAATCATGGTGGCTTTTGCCCAAAAAAGACAAGAGACCGTCGCGAAGGTGCTTGGCTACCTCTTAGAGGAAGGTATTCTTTGCCAAGATGAACATGGCCTGATCAGTGTTCAGACGCAATAGCCGCTACCAGTTGCTCCAACAGGGCTGTCGTATCCGATTGTTGCTTGATCAATTGTTGTGCAAGCAGGTAATAGGGCGCTCGGACTGCCAAAAGATGCGAAATATATGTTTCCAGTTCACCAGCACCTTTGTTGGCCAGCAGTGGCCTGCGCTCATAGTCGTCTTTCAGGCGCTCAGCCAATACTGCAGCGGGGGTTTCAAGGTAGATGGTGTATCCCACCCTGTTCATCCAGTCCATATTGTCAAAAAAACAAGGTGTGCCACCGCCAGCAGCGATGATACATGCCCCTAGTCCGCCACACCCGTGCAATACTTCTTGCTCTATGCCCCTAAAGGCAGCTTCCCCGAATTGCTCAAAAATAGCAGCAATGGACGTTGCATGTCTTGCTTCAATGAGCGCATCCATATCATAAAATGGAAGTTGTAGGTGTGCAGCGACTCGCGATCCCCAATATGTTTTTCCGCACCCCATGAAGCCGAGGAGAAATACCGGTTTGTTCATTTTCATTTTGTTGTGAAAAACAGTTTTTTAGAGCGAGTATCTTTGCAATAAAAATCTAACAAGTTACGAACACTAAATCATTATTATGCTATGAAAAAAGGCCTGTTTATCATCACCATTGCGGTGCTCCTTTGGAGCGCTTGTAAAAATGACTCAGATGGCGCACAACGACTTGGAGGTGGGATGAATTCTGACATGATCCACAACCCGGCAACGGCAGATTTGCCAACTGATACCAATCAACTCGCACGCATTACTTTTGAACAAGCAGAGTTTGACTTTGGAACCGTGAAGGAAGGGGATGTCGTCAACCACGATTTTAAGTTTACCAACACGGGAAAAGTACCGCTCACCATCCTAAAAGCTCGATCTACTTGCGGTTGTACCATTCCAGAATGGCCTGAAGAGCCCATTGCTCCAGGCGCATCTGGTGTCATCAGCGCAAAATTCAATACAGAAGGGAAATCCAACAACCAAACAAAAAGGATTACGGTGACCGCCAATACGTACCCCAACGACAATGTCGTTAAACTGATCGGTGTTGTCACGCCAACAAAAGACTAACCACGTACAAGACAAAGAATGTGCTGTGCTGGGCAAAACCTCCACTACAACGTTCAATTTGAATATTTTAGGGGAAAGAAATAAAAGTAACTGGTTAGCGTGGTCGCGTCTGAGACAAAAAAGTGACCATTTTTTGCCAGACGAAGCGGGTTTTTGTAGGCCGTAGCCTCGCTACGGTCAAAAAAATCTGCGAAGTATGGCGGAAAATGGGTCTTTTTGGGCCAGACAGCGCGCCACCTAACCAGTTACAAATAAAAAAAGAGGCAACGCATTTCGCGTTGCCTCTTGAATGATGGGAGGATGAGGGGTCTCGAACCCCCGACCTTCGGTACCACAAACCGACGCTCTAACCGACTGAGCTACAACCTCCATGTGTTACTGTTGATGCCGCAAAGATAGCAGACGTTGCATAAACTGACAAGATTTCTTTCATGTAAAATCAAAGAAAGTTTTTTTTGTGCAATCCAGTATGAATCTATTGTTATTTTGTAACTGGTTGGCGTGGTCGCGTCTGAGACAAAAAAGTGGCCATTTTTTGCCAGACGAAGCGGATTTTTATAGGCCGTAGCCTCCCTACGGTCAAAAAAATCTGCGAAGTATAGCGGAAAATGGGCCTTTTTGGGCCAGACAGCGTGCCACCTAACCAGTTGCGTTATTTTTATCAGCGTTTGGGTGGTCGCGTTTGAGACTCAATAATGGCCATTTTTTGCAAGACAAATCAGGTTTTCGCAGACAGCATCTTCCCTACCGGTCAAAAAACACACGAATTATGGTGGAAAACGGTCCTTTTTGTTCTAGATCTGTACGTTTAACTAAGTCTTCAACACCTAATTCTAATACTGATTTAGCACTATCA
>CAIZLM010000074.1 GCA_903933805.1 uncultured Bacteroidota bacterium
CAGCAACTGGTTAGCGTGGTCGCGTCTGAGACAAAAAAGAGGCCATTTTTTGCCAGACGAAGCGGATTTTTGTAGGCCGTAGCAGCGCTACGGTCAAAAAAATATACGCAGTATGGCGGAAAATGGGCCTTTTTGGGCCAGACAGCAGGCCACCTAACCAGTTACTTTCTACAAAAGTAAGGAGAAACAACAATCCTATGGGGTTGGTGGGAGGCTTACCTCGAGTCCGAATTGCTGCATTGCGCTTCCAGTCCGGTTTGATGCGGAATATTGAGCAGAATATCAACCGGAAAATCCCGGCGTTTAACGAGAAAGGCCGCCATTTCAACGGGTTATAACCCACAATCATCTAACCTTTTTGGGGGTTTCAGAAAATCTTGGTTGTTTCGTCCTTCGAAAAACGCCTCTTGCTGAAAACTGTACAAACATTTCATTGTTGAATACCCGGCTTTCCGATCTTCCATCCACTGTTTTTTTCACCAACCTCGCCCAGTCAATGCTGATTTCAATCAAAAATTTGAATAAAACCTACCTAATGGGCTCCGAAGTCGTGGAAGCACTCAAGGATGTTTCCATTGATATCAAAAAAAATGAGTACGTGGCGCTCATGGGTCCTTCCGGCAGCGGAAAATCAACCCTGATGAACCTGGTTGGCTGCCTTGACTCACCAACTCGGGGAGAATATTGGCTCAATGGAAAAGAGGTCAGCACCATGGAAGACAATGAACTGGCCGCGGTTAGAAACCGAGATATCGGATTTGTATTTCAAACCTTCAACCTGCTGCCCAGGCTTTCTGCCCTGGAAAACGTGGCACTCCCCTTGGTGTACGCCGGGGTAAGCCGTGAAGATCGCCTCGCCAAAGCCCGCAAAACACTGGAATCTGTCGGCCTCGGTGATCGTGTCATGCACAAACCCAACGAACTATCCGGCGGACAACGGCAACGCGTGGCCGTCGCAAGGGCCTTGGTGAATGATCCGGCGATTATTCTGGCCGACGAACCCACCGGCAACCTTGACACCAAAACAAGTTATGAAATCATGGGGCTTTTTGAGGAAATCCACAAAGCAGGCAACACGGTAATTCTCGTTACCCATGAACAAGACATTGCCATGCACGCGCACCGCATCATTCGCCTGCGCGATGGCCTCGTAGAAAGCGACCAAATCAATGAAAACATCGTTAGACAAACAGAGACCCCTGTTCCGGAATAGAATTTTCGCTGGTTACCCTGTCACGAGTGGGCTTGGCTACACATCCATGGGCCTGTGCCTGTTGCTGACTGGTTGTTTTGGTGTGCCCGCCCTGCGCGCTCAAGGTTGTACCCTGACGCCAACAAAGCAGCGCTGTGACAAAATAATGCCCATCCCGGAAAGTATCTTTGGTGCCAGAATAGCAACACTCCGTTCAACTTTCGACTTCGGCGTTCGCTGTGCCTCGCCGCCGAACAAAATACCCCAACGAGCCGTGTTTTTGCCCCGGTGGTCTGCTGCTACCCTGCCATTTTTTTGTAAAATAGAGTACGACTGGGCCAAAAACAAATCCAGGGTGCCCATCAAATTTCGCCTGGGTTCCGTGGAGTATGTTGACTGGATGGAAGGAAAAAACTAAAAATTCGCCCCGTATTGGCCGAATACAACCACCTGCCGGTAATCGTTTGGTTGTAACGGGTTAGGAGACACGCTGTCTGGCCCCAAAAGGCCACTTTTTTGTCTCAGACGCGACCACCTTACCAATTACGTTTGGTTTTGTTGAAATTCTACCCTTATTTTGTGGAGCGTTTGATGTCGGTTGTTCTTCTCCCGTTCAAGGACGCAACCACCCCTAAAAAATGGCCCGCGTTAAAGTCAATGTATTCCTCTCCTACGCGCCGGAAGACAGGCAACAGTTGCAAAAATTACTGCGGTGGCTGTATCCCATGCGCGACGAAGTGAACCTGTGGTTTCACGATCCTCCCCAACGGCCACCGGCACTTTCACTTCCTTGGCAAATCCTGCTTTTTTGGTATTCACCGCCAGACCCACGGATAAAATATGCCAAGATATATGAAAAACGCCGCGAAAAAGCACATATTTATTTGTTTCTAACCAGCTATAAATCGCTGAGCAACAAAACTGTAGCTGCAGATGTGGCCGTGGCCATTCAGCGGCGGTTGGAAGAAGACAACGCCCTGGCACCACTTGTTTTCCCGGTACTACTCAGTCCATCCCGTTGGAAGGAGACGTCTCCCTTGGCTGGCTTTAGCCCCCTGGCTGCCGGCAAGCCGCTCTCGTCCTATAGTCCGGAAGAAGAAGGTTTTTTAACCGTAACCGAGGAGTTGTCAACCCTGATAAAAACCGTGCAATCTGCACTTGCCGAAGAAAAGTATTATCAATCGCGACCAATTCCGCTCAGTGAATGGACTTCAAACACCGGCAAACGCCGCCTTCCCTATCTCGGAGAGTCGCCTGAATTACTTGAATTTGACACCATCGAACCCTTTTACGCGCCCGAGTGGCTGGGATGGTCGTTGATCTTTTTTATCCTTATTTCTGTCATTTCCAACATCATGCCAACACGTATCGTACGGCATAATCGGTACGAAAATATTCGATCTGCGTCAGACCACGGTTCCGAATTTCTCCGTGAACACCGTATGGTACCAACCAAAGACAGTTTTAATTTTCCTCCTGCCGATCAGTGAATCGGATATTTTTATCCGTCATGACAATTTGTTTGCCCTATTTTGCCGCACTATTCACACCATCACCCATCCGACAACGCATGAAGCACATCATTACCCTGTTTTTCGCCCTATTAAGTCTGACGATTTTTGCTCAAGAAGACCACCGGTCTGAAATGTCATACCCGGCAATGTCCGGCATGGGCACACTGCTTGGAAAAATACCCCCGCTCCGTTCCATCAGCCCAAGGACAGATTTTAAAACAGGCGCGCCGGGAAAACTATTTGAAAAACGCAATTATTTCCTGCGAAATGACCTGAAAAACGAGCATCCAATGCCACAAAACGGCGACCCATTGGTTGTACCACCCACATCAGCCGACCGCGGAGGGGGCCCTGAAATTATCCCCGGTTTTAATTTTGAAGGCCTGCACGATCCCTCCGGTGTTTACCCCCCGGACCCTACAGGCGATATTGGAAAAAATCACTACATGCAAATGGTGAACAGCAATGGTGGCGCATGGTTTCAGGTGTGGGACAAAGAAACCGGGAACACCGTGTACGGGCCGGCACTCACCAGCACCATCTGGTCTCAGGTATCCACCGGCAGCTTTGGTGACCCCATCGTGCAATACGACCACGATGCTGAACGGTGGATCGTGATGGAACTCCAAGGTGGAAACAGTTTGTTAATCGCCATTTCGGATGACAGCGACCCAACCGGAGGCTGGAAAGCGTACAACATGCAGACGTTGGGTTTTCCCGACTATCCCAAACTGTACATTTGGAACAATGCCTATTTCATCACTGTCAACGAAATTGTGGGCAGCAACAAATGCTCCGGGTACGCACTCAACCGAGCAGACCTGCTGGCCGGAGAACCCGAGTTTGATATTTATCGCTTTGAAATGCCCAATTTTCAGGCCATTCAGTTTCAACCTGCAACCGGGGCCGATTGGGAAGGTGGCCCACCGCCGCCACCCGGTAGTCCAGCCTATATTTTTAGGCTCTATGATGACGCCTGGGATGGCGGACAGGATCACCTGGAAAGCTGGGAACTGTACGTAGATTGGACCAACATCAACCTGAGCCACTTAGATGGTCCCTCGCTGATTTACCCCCAGCCATTTGAAACACGGGTATGCTTTGGGGCCACTTTTACGTGGGATTGCATTGAGCAACCCCCAGGTGGCCCAAACCTCGCAGCACTCGAAAACACCATTATGTACCGGGCGCCTTACCGCAATTTTGGAGACCACGAATCGGTGGTGTTCAACCATATATCAGATGTTTCAGGTATTGTGGGCAACGGCGGCGACGCAGAAGTGCGGTGGTATGAGCTCCGAAAAACCGGCGGCGGCGACTGGCAACTCTACCAACAAGGTACCTATGCCCCCGATCTGCAAACCAACCGGTTCATGGGCACCATCAGCATGGATGAAGCCGGCAATATTGGATTGGGCTATTCCGGTTGCAGCCAGAATTTGTTCCCAGGACTGTACCTCACAGGCCAACGCAATGGTGATCCTTTGGGAGACATGACCTTAGAGGAATACACCCTGGCAGCAGGAAGTGCCAGCCATCAAACCAGCCGATGGGGTGATTACAGCAGCATGGTCGTGGATCCTTACGATGGACGAACGTTTTGGTTTACGGGAGAGTATCAACCCAACGACTTTGATACCTGGGGCACACGCATCGGTTCGTTTAAAGTACAACGGGATACCTACGACATTAAGCCAACAGTCTTGGTAGCACCCGTACCAACGTCTTTTTTGGGCAACAATGAGCAGGTAAAAGTGCGTATCAACAACGGCGGACTCGCTTCAACAGACAATGTCACCGTATCGCTGTATTTTGAAAATACCCTGGTGGTAACCGACAATATCGCCGAAACCATTGAGCCGGGAACATCGCTGGATCATACTTTTAGCCAGACTGTTGCCATGCCACAACCAGGGAAAAATTACAAATTCCGAGTCGTTACACACTGGAACAAAGATCAGTTTACGCGAAATGACAGCATAACACAGGTGGTACAAAAACTCACCTCCAACGATGCCGCTATGGCAGGAAAATTCAACTTGCCAGGACTGGTTTGTGGTACGGAAACTGATTTTTCCATCATTCTGAAGAATGCTTCCGGCGTTCCCATGCAGAGTGCAAAGATAAACTGGCGCATCAATACACAAGCTTGGCAAGTGTACAACTGGACGGGTACCCTGCCTCCCGGAGGTAGAGATACCATTGAATTACACGCTACTGGGATCAACAACGGACTCAACGGACTCCGGGCGATTACTTCCCTTCCCAATGGTTTGCAGGACGAAAAAATAAACAACGATTCCCTGGTTGTAAAATTCTACGGCAACACCGACGGAACCTACCTGACAGCAGCAGCAGAAACAAATTCCGGTATGCTACACTGGGAGTTGAGAACCCAAACAGATGCCATACTCGCGCAAGGGGACGTCAGTGAACAACAACCCACCGCACAAATATGCAGCGACGACAGCCAGTGCTACCATTTGGGTCTGCGGGCAAGCTCCTTTAACTGGAACGGTCACTTCGTGCTTAAAAATATTTTTGGCACCGTGCTGGCAGAAATTTCCGAGGCAAGTACCCAAGAACAGGTGTTTACCGTTTGTACCCCAGCCCGACAACAGGTTGACTTTGGAGCGCTGGCCCTCACCACGCCAATTTCAGGACAAAACCTGTCGGCGGCGGAGCCCATCACCGTCCAATTTCGAAATTTTGGCCTCACCCAGCAATCCAATGCCAGCGTGTCTTACCGATTAAACGGGGGTAACTGGATCACCGAAATAATGCCGGGGCCTTTTGGGCCAGGACAAACAATCGCCCACACGTTTGCCACCACGGAAGACCTGAGCACCACCGGCGCCGCCTACCATTTTGATTTGCGTGCCACCGTTGCGGGAGACCAAAACCTGGCCAACGATACCATCTCTGCCAACGTTTTCCACCGATATGTCAGAGAATTGTCTTTGTTGAACATAGACAAGGGAACAGCCTGCGGAGACAGCACCTTTGCTTTCGTCAATATCCTCGTTCGGAACAACGGCTTGGGCAATGAACACACATTTGACGTGAAATACAGCCTGAATGGCGTGCCGCAGCCAACCATTCCCCTTCTGACCCTGTTCGCCGAACCCGACCAAAGTGAAATCGTGCCGTTGTATATCCCCAACCTCAAAAATGGGACAAACAACTTGGTCTTGAGCATCGGAAATGTGGATGGTATTGGCGCAGATGAGGTGCCCGCCAACGATGAATCAAGCATTGTTTTTGAGATTGATCCGCGCAATCAACTGTTGGAACTCGCATTTTCAACCGACAGCAAACCAGCAGAGTCAACCTGGGATATTGTTGACAGTCAAAACAATATCCTGTTTTCCGGTGGGCCGTACGCCAACCCCCTGAGCTTTAATCTGGAAAACACCTGTCTTAGGAGAGACAGCTGCTACCAATTCCGTTTGCACGATGCAGGAGGAGATGGGATGCCGGGTGGATATGTGGCGGTTTCCATCGGTGGATTTACGATTTTTGAATACTCCGGCGATAATTTCGGCACAGAACTATCCATCCCTTTCTGCGCGACCGCTTTCTGTGCAGATTTGGTGTTAACGGCCAATATAACACCTGCCTCCGGCGCCGGCAGCAACGATGGACAAATTGAAGCCGTTGTTGCTGGGGGGAACCCACCCTTTGTTTTTTTCCTGAACAACGGCGATTTACAGGAATCTCCCCTGTTCAGCAACTTATCCGCCGGCACGTACAACCTGATTTGTCTGGATGTTTTGGGTTGTTCCAGGGAGTTGATCCTCACGCTCGGTGCTGTCCCAACCGTAGAACCCGATAAAATTCGCAATCTGAATGTTTCACCAAACCCGACCCAAGGCGTTGCCCACGTTGTATTGCCAGCCATGGGCGATGAGAAAAATGCCCTTTGTGAGGTATATGATGGCCATGGAAAACTGGTGCAGACTGCCCGAATGAGCCGGTGGGACAATACCCTCCGGGGAAATATTGCACTGGATTTTTTCCCTGCCGGCGTGTACTATTTGAGGGTGGTGGGACTAAACAAGGTGTATGGTACCAGAATTATCAAAAAATAGTAACTGGTTAGCGTGGTCGCGTCTGAGACAAAAAAGAGGCCATTTTTTGCCAGACGAAGCGGATTTTTGTAGGCCGTAGCAGCGCTACGGTCAAAAAAATCTGCGAAGTATGGCGGAAAATGGACCTTTTTGGGCCAGACAGCGCGCCACGCTAACCAGTTATAAATAGTAACTGGTTA
>CAIZLM010000075.1 GCA_903933805.1 uncultured Bacteroidota bacterium
CATACAGCGCGCCACCCAACCAATTAACAAAACACAATTTTTCACATAAATTATCCGGCCGTTGATAAGTTCCGACAGCACCAACGCTAATTGAAATCACCCCTTACCTGCCTTACCGACAATTTCAAAGTGCTGTTCCAGCCGAAAACCGTTTTTATCCACCAATACCAAGTGGTGGGGGCCAATGGAGGGCTGAAGGGCCATTTGATGAAACGTTTTCGTGGCGCCCAGGTAGGCGCCATCCAAGTGCCAATAAATCTCCGTCTCCGGTACTCGATGGGCCACTTGAAAAATCGTGCTGCTGAGCTGGCCGTTCAAATCTACTGGCACGTAAATACGCGTCGGCTGCTTGGGATAAAGGAGCTGCATAGGGTTTTGCCGCTGAGCACTTTGTGTGCCCGCACAGTCGGCCCGAAACGGTGGCGGCGTCACGTACCAAGGATTTTTATTTTTGAAATAATATTCCTCAACAGGCGGTAATACAAACCATGCCCGGTGCTGCATGAGGGCTGGTGATTCGCAATCACCGGTAACCTGCCACTGGGCGGTAGCATCGAGGTGCAAGCGTTGGTGATACGGACAAACACCTGACTTTAACCCGTTTTTTGGTATCCAAACGGTGTCTGACGTGCAATATTCCCCCGCCCGAAAGCCACTTTCTCTGCAGACGGCGGCCCGCACCATGTCGTCGTAGGGCGGATCAAACCACCGCTCTTCCCGTGGCAATTGTTCAAAAATCTCAAATAAAACGGGCGCGGCAAACTCCACTCCAATCAAACCCGGACGGCCTTCCCCGTCCGCATTGCCGACCCAAACACCCACCGCATAACGCGGTGTGACGCCCGCAGCCCAAGCATCCCTGAAACCAAAACTCGTACCTGTCTTCCAAGCTATTGGCTGGCCTGCACGGAAAAGTTCCCACTCCCCGGCACTGTTGGGCCGCTCTACTTCGCGCATGGCCTCAAAAGTGTACCAAATGGCGCCAGCACCCAGCAAATTCCCTTCCGCGGTCAGTCGCCCACCGCCCTGCTGTTGCCCGCCTGACCGCCTCAAAAAATATACACCCCGAAAATCATCCGAAGCATAGCGACCGTTGCGATCGTAATAAGTCCCAAGTCTGCGGGACATACAGGCGTATGTGTTCGTAATATCCAACAAATTGGCCTCGGCTCCACCTAAAATTAGCGATAAACCATAATGGTCCGGTGGCTTATTGAGGGTGCTCAACCCCATTCGCTGCAAATTGAAATGAAACTTTTCAAGCCCATACTGCTGCAAAAGCAATACAAAAGGCACGTTGAGCGAACGAATCAACGCACGCCTCGCAGGAACAGCACCATCGTATGTTTCGTAATAATTTTCCGGTCTGTACTGACCCAGTTGTATGGGAACATCCCGCAGCAAGCTTGCCGGCAGAATATCCCCGCTTTCCAAAGCCAAGGCGTACAAATATGGCTTTAATATACTGCCTGTACTACGCGGAGCGGCAATTACATCCACCGATTCACCGTGATCTTTGCCGGAACCCGGCACATTGCCCAGGTAGGCCAACACATTGCCTGTCGGTACGTCTATGATAACAGAGGCCAGGTTAAAAACACCGTTTCCCCGGTATTGCTCTTGACGACGCGCAAGGATTTGATTCACACGCTCCTGCAAATGTTTGTCTATGGTCGTTCTAAAACGAGCCCTGCCAGCGGAAACACCCAGCGCATCTGATTGCATCAATCTATCAAGCAAGTAAGGGGCCAGTTGGGGGAGTGGCAGGGGCTGGTCGGGCAAAGGCTCTTCCATGGCGTATTCGCAGGTACTCGGACTGATGCTGCCAGCATCGCGAAGGCGCTCTAGCAGGTGATTCCGCTTGGCAACCAGGACAGCCCTGTTTCTGCCGGGGTGAATGAGGGCAGGGCTGTTTGGCAAAACAGCCAAAGTAGCCGCTTCCGCCCATGTCAACAAACCCGGATGCTTGCCGTAATAACGCCACGATGCCGCCTCAATACCAACCACATTGCCGCCAAAAGGTGCATTAGAAGCATACAGTGACAATATTTCCATTTTGGAATACGTCAACTCCAAGCGTGTTGCCAAGAAGGCCTCCACTATTTTTTCCCACACCGTCCTCCCAGGATTGTCGCGCGCCATTCGAATAACCTGCATGGTAAGGGTACTTCCACCACTGACCACACGGCCCTTGGATAGGTTCAACCAAAGTGCGCGACCCAAACTCAACGGATCAATGCCGGGGTGCCACCAAAATCTTTTGTCCTCAAACGCAATGACACAGTCCACATATTTTGATGGCAATGAATCTACTCCGGGAAAACGCCACTGCCCATCAGAGGCGATCCTTGCTCCAAGCAACGATCCCTCCCGATCTTCCAACACCACCGATAAAGGCTTCTGAAAAAGTGGGCTGGGAAGACAAAACAACCATACAATCAAGACCACAATTGATCCCAATACGGTTTTGGGACGCAACAAGAGCGTTTTCTGCGCTTGCTGCCAAACAACCGCCCATTTGTGTCGTAAAACCTTTAGGCTTTTGTACGGGAAATATTGCACGTGGATCCATTTTATATTAAAAAACGACCACCTACCAGTTACATAAACACTGGTGGCGTGTACAGGCAAATTTACCACTTTTTGTGCGCTCATATAGTGAAAAACCACAAAATACCGGCATAAGTCGCTCGTGAATCCTTTTTCAAGCCGCACACAGCAACTTTTTTGGGGTAACTGGTTGGGAATATTGACACCCAAAATTGGCGGGTTGGCAAAGGTCCGACGAACCAAGCACAGAGAATACCGTATAACTCGCAACACATAACTACCTTTGCACCAATGAGTAGGATTCTTGCGATAGATTTTGGATTAAAACGAACAGGCATCGCCGTCACCGACCCGCTGCGTATCATTGCCAGTGGATTGACAACCGTTTCAACAACGGAGGCAATGGATTTTCTCATCAACTACTGCAAGGCGGAAGAGGTTGAGTGTTTTGTGGTGGGACTTCCCATGCACCACGATGGAAACCCAGCCCAAATAGCGCCTCAGGCAGACGAATTTGCCGCTCAATTGCAAAAACAGTTTCCCGATAAACCTGTTTTAAGATTCGATGAACGTTATACCTCGAAGGAGGCATCCCAAATTATCCTGCAAAGTGGCGCCAAAAAAAGCAAACGCCGCGACAAAGCATTGGTGGATAAAGTGGCCGCAGCGCTGATTTTGGAACGTTACATGGAAAAAAACCATTGGTAAGGGCTGTTGTCCTTACCTACCATCATCACCAAACCTAGAATGCAATGCTACTGCCTATTTACGCCTACGGACAGCCGGTACTAAAGAAAAAAGCCGACCCGATTTCCGCTGACTATGCTGATTTAAAAGACCTGATTTCCAATATGTGGCAAACCATGTACCATGCCGATGGGGTTGGTTTGGCAGCACCTCAAATCGGCCTAAGTATCCGGTTGTTCATGATTGACACCCTGGAGGTGAAACGAAAAACGGAAAAAGTTGATACCGACCTCGGGATGAAACAGGTGTTCATCAATGCACAAATACTGGAGGAAACCGGTGAACCTTGGGTGTATGAAGAAGGTTGTCTCAGTATCCCACGGGTTACCGGCGACGTAGAGCGCCTGAAAGAAGTGCGGATTCGCTGGCAGGATGAGCAATTTGAAACGCATGAAGCGCTTTTTACCGGCATCAACGCCCGTGTCATCCAACATGAATACGACCACATCGAAGGATTGCTGTTCACCGAAAAATTGAAACCGCTTAAAAAACGACTGATCCAGCGTAAATTAGACGAAATCCGCGTCGGAAAAATCAATACCGACTACAGGATGCGGTTTTTCAACGTACGCTAACGGCAGGATTGGCTGTTACACGCCGCTACGGCACACGGTTTTTTTATTGCTCCGGCAGCGATCACTGCAGTGTCGTACCGCTTCCCAAACTTTTTCCCATTTCTTGCGCCAAACAATGGGCCTACCGCAGGTGACACAATTTTTTTGAGGCAAATCCGCTTTTTTTATCATCTTCATACATCCAGCGACAATTTTACATCATTCGCACCGAAGACATTCCGCCATCCACCCGCAGTATCTGGCCTGTCACCCAAGATGATTGTTCGCCGAGTAGGAAACCAATCGCATGGGCAATGTCTTCCGGTTGGCCAATTCGACGCATTGGATGGCGCTTGCTGCTGGCTTCCAGTTTTTCCGGTGCGTTGATGAGCTTATCGGCAAGTGGTGTGGTGGTAAGCGATGGCGCCACTGCATTTACCCGGATTGTCGGCGCAAGTTCAGCTGCCAATGCCAATGTCAATCCTTCTATAGCACCCTTTGCCATACCAATAGCGGTATGAAAATTCATACCCTGGGCCACAGCAACGGTACTGATAAACACAATGGAGGGTGTAGGAGGCGCATTTTTCAAATTTTGAAGGTAGCGCTGTACCACGCTCACCGCCCCGAGCGCGTTGATTTTGTATTCCTGCATAAACGCTTCTTCCGTGATACGATGGAAGGGCTTTAAATTGATCGTACCGGGAAAATACACCAACCCATCCAAGGGCTGCGCAATTTCAGGCAGGAAATCCTTGCTGTATTCCGAGACTTGGTGGTAGGCTGAATACCCTAGTTCACCGATATCCTTCGTACTCAAACCAATCACCCGGTGGCCTTCAGCCCTGAGTTGTCGATGTGTCTCCTGGGCAATGGCGCTGGATGCGCCTGCGAATAAATAAGTCTTTTGCATGTAGCGTAGGTTAGAGATTTGTGGCCGAGGGCAAAAACGAGGGTTTTTTAACTGGTTGGGTGACTTGTCATGTTGGTTTTTTGAAGCAGCATGCTGGCGCTGCGTGGCCGAACAACGGTAAAAAAAGGTCGTTTTTTACCCGGTGCATAAATCCCCGACTTGCGCGCTAGCGTTTGGAGATTTTATTGCCTGAAATAGCACGCTGTCGGGTACACCTGAACCGACCCACATACTCCTCTCGAAGTGCCGCGTGCTTGGTAGATCGGCCGTGCATACGCTTGCGCCACATTTCGAAACTACTGCGCTTCATTTGAAGCCGCATAAACGCAATGACGTCCTTCTCTTTGAGGCCAAACTGCGTTTCAATGGCCTCGAAGGGCGTGCGGTCCTCCCACGCCATTTGGATGATGCGATCAATATTTTCAGGTGAAAGCGGTGTCAACATAGCAGACAATAACAAATGTGGTGAATTAACAACGTGTATCCAAGGTGGTTCAAAATGTCGAACAGGTTTTATAGGCCTTTGTGTTTGATTACAACAATCAACGCGCTGCTGGCTTGTTGCAAATGTGGGGTATTGTTCTATTTTTGCGCTCTACACTGGATTGTTACCATCAACAATTGACATGAACAACACACTTCTGAAGACACTGGTTATTGCCCTTTGCTGCGCTTCCATCAATGCCTTTGCGCAATTGACCCTCAACGAGGGTTCCAATAGGAATTATTCAACGATAGCCGATGAAAACGGCGAGTACCCGGATTGGATCGAATTGTACAACGCCGGAACCGACACGGTACACTTAATCCACTATTCCCTCTCCGATGATGCCTCCAACCCAGCTAAATGGGTTTTCCCAAATGTATTTCTTTTGCCAGGACACTACAAAACCATCTTTTGTAGTGGCAAAGACCGCAAACCCATCTCTGGATTCAACCATGTTCTGAATACCGGCAGTTTTAACCCCGTTGTGGGTTGGAATACCCATACCCTTTCCGATCCTTTTTATTGGGATGGCATTTCCAATATCCTCCTCAATACTTGCTCCTATAGTTCAACTGGATACACCACCAATTCTGTTTTTAACCAGACAGCAACACCTTATTATGCCACCGTTTTTGCGTTTCAGGATGGAAGTCCCTTTATTTGTGAAGCACAATATGGCACCAAGGCAAAATTAAGGCCTAACATGAAAATAAACGGCGCCACCATCGGCACCGATGTTGTCCAAAATTCTCCACTTGACTACCCGGCTCCTTACGGCAACTGGTACTGGGCAGCAAAAAATCAAATGATCATTCCCGCTGCTGAACTGTTGTCTGCCGGACTAACCGCAGGCAATATTTCAAGTATAGCGTTTGATGTGGCCGCAACCGATCCGAACACGTTCTACGACTACATCGACTTCAACATGAAGCTGGTTTCATCAGAAGAAGTAACCTCTTTTTTTGAACCGGTTGACACAAACATCAGCCTGCACACCAATTTTAAAATTCCCAGATCTGGCGGCAGCGTTTACCTGTATTCACCCGCCCAAGTACCACTAAGCACGCTTTTGGTAGATTGCGGCAACCTGGACAACAGCGTAGGTTGCTTTCCCGATGCATCGTCTAATCTTTCACTTTTTGAAAAAGCAACCCCTTCGGCTACCAACAACCTGTCTGATACCTTTGTGGGTTACCTGCTTGCTCCCAAGTTTTCAACACCTTCCGGCATATACAATGCCTCCATAAATGTCAGTATTGACAACCCCAACGGAAGCAATACCTCTGTCCACTATACCTTGGATGGAAGCGACCCAACCACGGAATCAACCCTTTACACTGGAGCGCCCATTAACATCTTTTATTCCAATGTGCTGAAAGCCCGTGCCTTTGCCAATGGTGTTTTATCCAGCCCAATGACAACCGCCTCTTACCTGTTGGGAATCAACCATGTCACACCCGTGCTGTCTGTCATTACAGAAAACAAAAACCTGTATGGGCCTACGGGAATATTTGATAATTGGCCGCTTGACTGGGAGAAGGCGACCTATGTGGAGTATTTTGATACCGCACAACACTTGGTTTTTGGACAAAATGCCGCCATGCAAATCGACGGCGGAGCCGGTGGAAGTCGGTCTAACCCGCAACATTCTTTCCGAATTGGATTGGATGACAATGTGCTGGGGGAGGGCCCGGTTGAGGCTTCCTTGATACCCAACAAAGCTGAACGCACAAAGTATAGTTCCTTGTATTTGAGAAATGGCAGCAACCAATACCTGGTTTATCCATACAAAGATGCTTGCCAAGTGGCGTGTATGGGAGGAGAAACCAATAATTATTATTCCGCCTGGAGACCCATTACCGTTTATATCAACGGAACCTACTTCGGGCTCTACGAACTGCGGGAAAAATTTGATTCGGAATACTTTGAAACAGCGGACAACGCAGCAGCAGACTCCATCGATATTCTCTCCCAAAGTTATTGGTATGGAGCTGTATTGAGACCGGTGAAAGGATCCCTAGACGCTTTCTATGATTCTTATACGGCTTTCAAAAACCTGGATACTGCCAGCCCTGATTTTTGGAGCGATGCCGACAAACACTTCGACATGACCTGGTACAATGACTATATCATCGGAGAATCCTGGATGGGGAATACCGACTGGCCAGGAAATAACATTAAAATCTACCGATCCGATAAAACAGCTTTTCGCTGGAGATTCTGTCTCCTGGATATGGAACTATCCTTGGCCCCCAATGCGTGGACCGATGCCAATTTTGACCATATCAACTATATGTTGACGCAAGATGCCGCAAATCCCTACGTCAACATCTGGCTGAAAGGAATGGAAAATCCGCAATTCCGAAATTACTTCATCAACCGGTATGCCGATGTGATGAACACTTCCTATGGTATTGATCGGCTTTTGCCCATTGAAAACAACATGTTTGTCCAAACAGCTTTGGAAATGCCCAAAGAATTTCAGCGATGGGGAGACCCAAATCGTATAAACCAGCAAATGGCTGATTTTACCAACAACCACCTTGTTTTCCGGGAACAACTGGCTGCCAGAACAGAACAGGTGCGAAACCATATTATATCAAATTTTAACCTAACTGGGCCGGTAGCTGTCACGCTGAGTGTGTTTCCCCCGGAAGCCGGAAAAATAAAAATCAGCACCATTGTTCCCAAGGAGCTCCCCTGGACGGGCGTGTACTTCGACGGGAACCCCGTGAAAATTACCGCCCTGCCAAACCCCGGTTATACTTTTTCCCACTGGGATGCTAATACCGTTATGCCTGTTCAAAATACCCAGCCTGAACTCAACCTGAACATCCCGTCTGACGCCATTTTCAATGCCGTGTTCTCCAACAACCTGAACGCCGGCCTCCTGACCATCAGCGAACTAAACTACCACGCAGACAGTACCCGAAACTCCGGCGACTGGGTAGAATTCCACAACATCAGCGATACCCCTTTAAATATAGCCGGATGGTCGTTTTCAGACACGACCGCCCCCTTGGGCTACGCGTTTCCTGCGGGGACCATCGTGCAACCTTACGGGTGGATTGTGTTGGCGGAAGACCCGCAAAAATTTGAATCGCAACATCCCGGTATCAACTTTTTAGGGCCAACAGGCTTCGGATTCAGCAATTCAGGGGAAACTTTGACCCTTTTTGATGCTGCTGGGGCCCCGCTGCTGGAGATGGTGTACGACGATTCAAAACCCTGGCCAATACCAGCAGACGGATTTGGTTATACCCTGGAGTCTCTCAACGACAGCATCAACCCCTCCCTCCCGGAAAACTGGTTTGCCGGCTGTCTTGGCGGTTCTCCGGGTGGCCCACACCAACCGTGCACCGAAACATTGATTTTCAGCGAAATTAATTACAACGCTTCGCCCAATGCTGATGCCGGAGATTGGGTGGAAATCATGAATACAACTGCCATTCCGAAAGATATTTCCGGTTGGATATTCTCAGATAATTTGGATGCCCATCGCTATACCATTCCGACAGGCACCGTACTTCCTGCTTCGGGTTACTGGGTACTCTACGAAGACTCCATTGCCTTCAAATCCCGTTTTCCAAACGTTACCAACGCAACAGGCCCTTTCATTTTTGGGCTGAGCGGTGGCGGTGAAGCGATCCGTTTGTTCGATGATGCCGGAAGATTATACCAATCCGTGTTGTACGATGACACAGCCCCCTGGCCGCCGGGCGCCGCAGGAAACGGATACACGTTGGAAATTGTTGACCCTACGGGCAATAGCTGTGATGGTTCAAACTGGATGGATGGATGCCCGGAAGGATCGCCAGGTGGCCCATTCACAACGCCTTGCCCTACTACGCAAATTTCAGAAATCCCATCAAAGAGTAGGGTGAACATCTTTCCCAACCCCTCCGGTGGTATATTCTCCGTTGTTTTTGACCTTGCTGAAAGAACAAACCTCACGCATATTCAAGTTTTTAGCCCACTGGGAACTCAAGTATATACACAAACATTTTCTGCCAACCACGGCCCATTGACCATAGATATTGCCGGCGTGCCCGACGGCATCTACTTTATGATCCTGCACAATGGCCCCAATACTTTTTCGGAAAAAATTGTGGTAAACAACTCAAATACTACTTCCGGGCATTAAGCGCAAACTGGTTGGCTGGCACGCTGTCTGGCCCAAAACTGGTCAATGTTTTGGACCAGACGCAACCAAACAATTGCAAACTTTTTTTGATAAAAATCAGGGATCTTTTGATCTTTGTACGCTTTGAAGCAAGTCGCTCGACATCGCAGTAACCAAGCGGTTACCATACTGGTTTCTCTGATCATTTTTCAGGGGGTTGGGTGGCATTTGGCTTGGCAATCCATTGAGTGGAAAGCTAAAATCGCTGCCAGGCATGCGCTGATTGGCGCAAGTACCCCCCTGCTACACGTAACGCTACAGCAGGATTTTTTTCAACAATCCAAGATCGACAAGCGGGAAATTCGCCTGAATGGGAATCTTTACGACATCAAAACCAGCGAGTGCGTAGGCGATTCCGTTCGACTGTTGCTGTACCATGATCAGCACGAACAAGCGCTTTTTGCACTGCTGGGCATTCACTTTTCATACCTCGACCGTTCAACGGGTACAACCCCACAACCCCTCGCGTTGTGGGCGGCTCAATGGCTGGGATTAGCCTTCCTGATGCCGGAAGGCATCTTACTCCCCAATGCCCCCATTGGTGTTTGCTTACCCGTGTTTTCCTGGTGTTTTCCCCATACAGCAGGCCAACATTCGCCGCCTTTCACACCCCCCCAATTTGTCGTTGTACTGGTATAATACCACGGCCGCAGGATTGCGACCGCTTTATTGATCCTTTGTAACTGGTCAGAGGAAACGCTGTCTGGCCCAAAAAGATCCATTTTCCGTCCTACTTCGCAGCTTTTTTGACCGTAGCGCTGCTACGGCCTTCAAAAATCCGCTTCGTCTGGCAAATAATGGCCACTTTTTTGTCACAGACGCGACCAACCAACCATTTACTGTCATTTAGCCATCAGGGGTACATCCCTGCATTGGCTCTTTTGTCATTTTCAACGACAATCTATCCATGAAAAAAAGTCTTCTTTTCAGCATATTGCTGCTGTCATCCCTATGGGCTGTAGCACAAAACACACCCGTAGACACCACCCTAAAAGCCGTACTGCATGAAGCCGTGGTAGCAGCCTCGCGAGGATCTCAGTCAAAAAGTGCTGTTGCACAACAAGTGCACATCATCACCCGAACGGATATTGCGTATGCCAACGCACAGTCTTCCGCTGATTTGCTGTCGGGTTCAGGCCAAGTTTTTGTTCAAAAAAGCCAACAAGGTGGCGGGAGCCCTGTACTGCGTGGCTTTGAAGCAAGCCGTGTGTTGCTGGTGGTAGACGGCGTACGAATGAACAATGCTATTTACCGTGCCGGCCACTTACAGAATATTGTCACCGTGGACAACGCGTCTCTTGACCGTGTAGAATTAGTGTTTGGTCCCGCTTCAACTGTTTATGGCTCAGATGCCTTGGGAGGAGCCATCTGTTTTTTCACAAAAAACCCGGTATTTGCATCGGACTCCAAGCGTCTAATTGCGCAGGGAAATTCATACGTTCGATACGGAACAGTGAATCAAGAGAAAACTGTCCATGTCGATGTAACCCTTGGCGGTCAAAAAATTGCTGCCATAACGTCCTTTACCAGAAGTGATTTTGGAGATTTGCGCATGGGTGAAAATCCAGGCCTCGACGGTGTCTTTGGAGCAAGAAATTATTTCGTGGCACGTATCAATGGCATGGATTCACTCGTCCGAAACAGTGACCCATACGTTCAGAGATTCACCGGTTACAAGCAGTACGACTTGCTGGAAAAAATAGTGTTCAAAGCAAATGACAGAACCAAACACACCCTGAATATTCAGTACAGCAATTCTTCCGACATACCCCGATACGATCGCCTTACGGATCCGGCAGGGACTGGATTGGCTTCTGCTGAGTGGTATTATGGTCCTCAAAAGCGACTGATGGCGGCTTACACGTTTAATCGACAAGACGTTGGCCCGTTTGACGCGTTCAACCTCACCACAAGCTGGCAAGAGATTGAAGAAAGTCGCCACAACCGCGGTTTTGGCGCATCTCACCGCACCGATCGCGTTGAACGTGTAAAAGTATATGGCCTGTTGGCAGAATGGGTAAAAAATTATGAACACCAATCCCTTCGGCTTGGGCTCGACGGCCAGTACAACGATGTAACCTCTTCTGCAAGTCGTTTCAACGTGAGCACCGGCGAAATTACGCCCCAAAGTACCCGTTATCCGGATGGCGGTAGCGGAATGCTCAATGCCGCCGTGTACGCGACCCACCATTGGCAACTTGGCAAACGCGCGTGGTCGTTCAGCGAGGGTCTGCGGCTAGGATATTCAAGCCTGTCATCGACTTTTGTCAGCAAAACGTTTTATCCCTTTCCATTTGATAAAATCACACAAAAAACACCCACTTATTCCGGAAATCTGGGTGCGGTTTGGAATGGAAACGATTACTGGAAACTGGCCTTCCACCTGTCTTCCGGTTTTCGTGTACCCAATGTTGACGACATGACCAAAGTGTTTGATTCACAAAAAGGCAGCGCCGTTGTCCCCAACAAAGACCTAAAACCGGAGAAAACGTTGAATTTGGATATCAATGTATCCCGCAACATATCAGACCAACTGCGTTGGGAAAATGTGCTTTGGATGACGGCACTTCGCGATGCCATTGTGACCGATGCTTTCCTGTTCAACGGTCAGGACAGTATTGACTACGATGGCGTCTTGAGTCGGGTTTTGAGCAGCCAAAACAAACGGCAAGCCAATCTGTGGGGCATGAGCAGCACACTCGCGGCAGATGTATATCCCAATTTGGCGATGTATGCCTCCATCGCATACACAAAGGGCGAAATCAAGGCGGAGACTGGCGCCAACGCACCATTGGACCACATTGCTCCTATGTATGGAAAATTTGGCGCGCGCTGGCACACCACCCGCGCTTCCATGGAAGGTTTTATCCTGTTCAATGGTCAAAAAAAGCGCAGCGATTACAACCTCGAAGGGGAAGACAACCCGCAGTATGCACCCGAAAATGGTATGCCGGCATGGTTTACCGCCAACCTCCGCGGCGCCTACCAATACAACCGTCACCTGACATTGCAAGTTGGCATAGACAATATTTTAGACACACAATACCGCACATTTGCGTCAGGCATCAATGCTCCCGGGCGTAATTTCTGGGCAACAGTACGGATGGGCTTCTAAGTATTTCACATTTGTAACTGGTTAGCGTGGTCGCGCCTGAGAGAAAAAAGTGGCTATTTTTTGGGCCAGACAGCGTGCCACCTAACCAGTTACTCATATTTTATACAACTGGTTAGCGTGGTCGCGCCTGGGACCAAAAGACCACTTTTGACCATCAGACGCGACCAACCAACCGGTTACAGCATTTGTATCATTCAATTCACCTTAATCAGCGTTTACTTTACCTACTTTTGCATTGACTTGGTCAGGTGGTCTCGTCTGAGACAAAAAAATAGGCCTTTTGGGGTCTGACAGTATGCCACCCGACCAGTTTTACCTTTTGCAAACCTTCCACAATAATCACCTATCAACGCAATACAGCATGCCAGACATCATTTTTTCACTCATAGAAAAAGAACTAGAACGCCAAAGGCACGGCGTTGAGCTCATTGCATCTGAAAATTTTACGAGTCAGGCTGTGTTGGACGCCATGGGCTCCTGTCTGACAAACAAGTATGCAGAGGGATATCCTGGACGCCGTTATTACGGGGGTTGCGAAATAGTGGACCAAGTAGAACAAGTTGCCATTGACCGGCTTAAAGAAATTTTTGGTGCCGCATGGGCCAATGTACAGCCCCATTCCGGTGCACAAGCCAATGCTGCAGTTTTTTTAGCATGTCTCCAACCTGGTGACAAAATACTCGGATTTGACCTTTCTCACGGTGGCCACCTCTCCCATGGTTCTTCGGTCAATTTTTCAGGGAAGGTGTACAAACCTTTTTTCTATGGCGTTGAGCAAGCGTCTGGGCGTATTGATATGGATAAAGTGGAGGCATTGGCCTTGGCTGAAAAACCCAAGTTGATTATTTGCGGCGCATCTGCCTATTCCCGCGACTGGGATTACGCCCGTTTTAGGCAGATTGCTGACGCTGTGGGGGCCCTATTGCTGGCCGATATCGCCCACCCAGCCGGATTAATCGCTGCCAAATTACTCAACAACCCACTCCCTCATTGCCATATTGTGACCAGTACCACACACAAAACCCTGCGGGGCCCTCGCGGTGGGATTATTATGATGGGAAAAGATTTTGATAACCCTTGGGGGCGCACCACCAAAAAAGGCAACCCCATTGCTATGTCAAGTATCCTCGATAGCGGTGTTTTTCCGGGCATGCAAGGCGGTCCGCTTGAACATGTAATCGCAGCAAAAGCGGTTGCTTTTGGCGAAATATTGCAGCCATCTTTCACGCTTTATAGCCAGCAAGTAATAAAAAATGCCCAGGCCATGGCGGAAGAATTTATGGCGCGCGGATATGATATTATTTCTGGTGGTACCGACAATCACTTGATGCTTCTTGACTTACAGCGAAAAAACGTAACCGGAAAAGCAGCAGATTACGCCCTTGGGCAAGCAGACATCACGGTGAATAAAAACATGATTCCTTTTGACCCACAACCACCCATGACCGCATCCGGAATACGTGTCGGCACTGCTGCTATAACCACCCGGGGGTTCAAGGAAAACGACTGTCGCCAAGTTGTAGCGTGGATGGACGACGTATTAAGCAGCCCCGATGACGCCGCCGTTCAAGCACGAATTAAAAGCGCTGTACACGATTTTATGGCAAATTTCCCGCTGTACGAAAGGTAACTGGTTAGCGTGGTCGCGTATGAGACAAAAAAGTGGCCATTTTTTGCCAGAAAGCGTGCCACCTAACCAGTTACTACGAAAGATAAGTTCTTAGGCCCAGCCGTTCAAATCGGATATTATTTGAACGGCTGGGTACACTCATTCCAACAGACGGTCGTGTGTCTGTAGGGTCACTTTGCTTTTCCAGGTGCGATACCCCATAACGGCCAGTACCAGAAATACCAGGTACTGGAAACTCGTGAAAACATAGCCTTTTGAAAAATAAAGTGGCACGCAAACGGCATTGGTTACCATCCACCAAATCCAATTTTCCAATTTCTTACGGGTCATTAGCCACATGCCGGTGTACGCAGTCGCTGAGGCAAAGGCATCCGCAATTGGTACTACACTGTTGGTATAATGCCCCAAAATAAACCACAACAACAGCCAGCACCCGCCAAAAAAAAGCAAGGCATCACGCCACTCCAGTGCTGAAGACGCGGTAATCGTCAATTTTCCATTTTCAGATGTTTTTTTTGCCCACAACAGCCAACCAACGACACTCATCACCGTGTAATATGCGTTCACACTTGCCTCAGCATAAAGTCCTGCTGCCATGCTCAAGTAGATGTACAAGGTTGTGTTGATGAGACCCGTCGGGTACACCCAAATATTTTCCTTTCTGGAAAACAAGACGCTAAGAATACCAAAAACAACGGCGATAAATTCAAGCCCAGTGGTTGCCAACAGACCTGTGTATAGTTGGTGCCAAATTTCAGGGAGAGACATGATGGGGTATAAATGTCGTGAGGAGTTCCAACGCGGAAAACTGATTGAAAAAATCGTGGCAAAGGATTAAATGGACGTGGCTGAGACCAAATGTGGCTAATTTTGGGTCAAACAGCATACCACCCAACCCGTTACACCTACAAACAGTACAAAAAAAAACCCTTCACGGAGTACCGTGAAGGGTTATAACTGCTTATGTGTTTTTACAGTGGAATAGTGCCACCGAGGCTATCGCGTAGATCCGAAAAGTCGGTAAATGAACGCTTGGACTCCTTTCCACCCTCTACTCGATTCATCTCCGACTTACCCAATACGGTCAAGTCAGATTCGATTTCGTCGAGTGAACGCTTCTTTTCCTGCTCCCCAAATAAGGATGCCTGATTCTTTTTTTTGCCAAATGGGAAAATCATGAGAGTACCGAGATTATATGGTGAAACACTACTTAGACCCAAAGGTATTGTTTTTTTCTATGACATCAAGCGTGTTGGTGAATTTTTTTGTTGATTATCTTGTTTTTATGAAAAATATTACAAGGTTAAGCGCAGTGCTGGTAATATTCATCAAACACAAAACGATTTTACCCACCAAAGCTTGCTTCACATATTTCGGCGATATTGGCCCCCAACCTCGAACAATGCCCCGGTAATTTGTCCAAGCGAACAAACCCGTACCGCCGCCATCAATTCTTCAAAAATATTGCCGTTTTGAACGGCTACTTGTTGTAGTTTTTGGAGCGTAGCCTTGGCTTGAAGTGCATTGGTTGCGTGCAAATTTTGCAGCGTTTCAATTTGGTATTGCTTTTCCCATTCTTCTGCTCGGATCACCTCTCGGGGAATAATGGTTGGAGACCCATCTTTAGACAAAAATGTATTTACTCCAATGAGGGGTAATTCTCCTGTATGCTTCAGTGTTTCATAGTAAAGGCTCTCCTCTTGTATTTTTCCGCGTTGGTACATGGTTTCCATAGCACCCAAGACGCCTCCCCTTTCGGTGATACGATCGAATTCTGAAAGGACCGCCTCTTCCACCAAATCGGTGAGTTCGTTGATGATAAATGCTCCTTGTAGGGGGTTTTCGTTTTTTGAAAGCCCCAATTCCTTGTTGATGATCAATTGAATGGCCATCGCGCGACGGACCGACTCTTCCGTTGGCGTTGTGATGGCTTCGTCGTACGCATTGGTATGGAGCGAATTACAATTGTCGTAAATGGCGTAAAGTGCCTGTAAGGTGGTACGAATATCATTGAATGCTATTTCCTGGGCATGCAGACTTCGACCACTGGTTTGTATATGGTATTTCAGCATTTGGCTGCGCTCGTTGGCGCCATAAAACTGCTTCATCGCTTTCGCCCAAATGCGTCTTGCCACACGGCCGATCACGGCATATTCGGGGTCAACGCCATTGGAGAAAAAGAAGGATAGGTTGGGGGCAAAATCATCTATATTCATGCCCCGAGATCGGTAGTATTCCACAAATGTGAAACCATTCGAGAGCGTGAAAGCAAGTTGGGAAATAGGATTTGCACCCGCTTCAGCGATGTGATAGCCTGAAATAGAAACAGAGTAGAAGTTTCGAACCTTCTTTTCAATAAAATATTCCTGCACATCCCCCATGACACGGAGGCTAAATTCAGTGCTAAAAATACAGGTGTTCTGCGCCTGGTCTTCCTTCAAAATATCCGCTTGAACAGTACCGCGAACGGAAGACAGGGCGTACGCTTTTATTTTTTCGTACGCCTCTTTCGGCAGCACTTCGTCACCGGTGATGCCAAGCAACAGCAAACCGAGTCCGTTGTTTCCTTCTGGAAGTTCCGTACTGTTGTCACCGCCTGCGTAATGCGGCCGTGGCCGTCCCTGGTTGTCAAATTTCTCTTTTAATCGCGCCTCCACCAGATTTTCCAAGCGGTGTTCCCGGATGTATTTTTCGCACTGCTGATCAATGGCGGCGTTCATAAAAAATGCTGCTATGGTGGCTGCAGGTCCGTTGATGGTCATGGAAACAGACGTCTTCGGATCGCACAAATCGAAGCCAGAGTATAGTTTTTTTGCATCATCTAGGCAACAAATACTCACCCCGGAATTTCCAATTTTTCCATAGATATCGGGCCGCAAATCTGGGTCTTCTCCATAAAGCGTCACAGAATCAAACGCCGTTGACAAGCGTATGGCAGGCATCCCCAAGGAGACGTAGTGGAAACGGCGGTTGGTGCGCTCAGGCCCACCTTCCCCTGCAAACATTCGGGTAGGGTCTTCTCCCTCGCGCTTAAAGGGAAAAACACCAGCAGTATAAGGGAACTCCCCGGGAACATTTTCCTGCAAACACCACCGAAGTACTTCCCCCCAATCTGCCCATTTTGGCAAAACTACCTTGGGGATTTTCAGGTGACTCAAGCTTTCCGAGGTCGTTTGGACCTTAATTTCTTTGCCCCTGACGAGGTAGATATAGTCGTCGTTTGCATAGCGTTTTTTCTTCTCCTCCCATCCTTCAAGTATTCGAAGGCAAGCACCGTCCAAGTCTTTTCTAAGTTCCGCTATCAGCGTTGAAAGATGGGCTATGAGTGGGGCGTCTTTTTCAGGATGAAAAGAATCAAGACTGATCTGATACCCGAACAAACGTCGGGCAATATTCACCTGCTTATCGACCCACTGGTCGTACTTTCGGTTGTTCTCGCTGATTTCACTCAAATAGCGAATCCGATTGGGCGGTATTATGTATATTTTTTCAGATTGACTGGCGCTCGGTGCCGTTGACAAAGAAAAGTGGGCGGCGCGTTGTGCGATCAACGCCATAATGCGGTGATACAATTGGTTCACCCCTGGGTCATTGAATTGGGATGCGATACAACCAAATACCGGCATGTCGTCCAACGATTGCTCCCATTGGTTTCTGTTTCGCTGCACTTGCTTGCGCACATCGCGCAGTGCATCAAGTGCCCCGCGCTTGTCAAATTTATTGATGGCGATCACATCGGCAAAATCGAGCATGTCAATTTTCTCCAACTGCGTCGCGGCGCCAAACTCGGGGGTCATAATGTACAAAGAGACATCACTGTGGTCCACAATTTCAGTATCACTCTGTCCAATACCGCTTGTTTCCAAAACAATCAAGTCGTAATGAGCCGCTTTAAGGATGTCAATGGCTGCGTGCACGTATTTAGACAGTGCCAGATTGCTCTGTCGCGTGGCCAGGGATCGCATGTACACCCGAGGGTTGTTGATGGCGTTCATGCGGATACGATCGCCGAGCAGTGCGCCTCCAGTCTTTCTTTTTGAAGGGTCAACGGAAACGATGGCAATGGTCTTCTCGGGAAAATCAAGCAGGAAACGGCGTACCAATTCATCTACCATGCTTGATTTCCCGGCACCGCCAGTACCGGTGATACCAAGAACTGGTGGGATTGGCGCTTGCTCTTTACTGCCAGACAGCAGCGGCTTGACCGCCGTTTCGTACAGTTCGGGGCTGTTCTCGGCAATAGAAATGAGGCGGGCTACCGATGCCGCGGAGCTTTCTGTCGGGCGTTTGCCTTCCAAATGCTGCCATTCTGCTCCCATCGAAAATCCAATGGGGAAATCGCATTGTTGCAGCACGTCGTTGATCATTCCCTGAAGCCCCATCGAACGGCCGTCGTCAGGGTGGTAAATACGGGCAATCCCGTATGCCTGCAACATCGCAATTTCCTGCGGGAGAATGGTGCCGCCACCGCCACCAAATATTTTTATGTGCCCGGCCCCGCGTTCTTTCAGCAGGTCGTGCATGTATTTGAAGAACTCATTGTGACCACCTTGGTAAGAGGTTATCGCAATGCCTTGAACATCTTCCTGTATGGCACAGTCCACAATTTCCTGGACGGATCGATTGTGACCAAGGTGAATGATTTCCGCTCCACTCGATTGCATGATGCGGCGCATGATGTTGATGGCCGCATCGTGGCCGTCGAAAAGACTTGCGGCGGTGACGATGCGGATTTTGTGGTGTGGTTGGTAAGGCTGGACTTGCGTCATGGTTGGGCAAATTTTAGGTCGAAGGTACGCTGCTATCTGTCAATGACATACAAAGCGTGCAGCACTGGTGCTAACAGGAGAATACTGCCGGTAACCTCCAACAAGCCAATGTGGGTGGAAATGACAGATGATTCCAACATTTTTTAGCCTCTTTTTTGCTTAAAAAAAGTGGTCATGAGGACACTACACTCCGCTTCCAGAATACCCATTTCTAGGCGGGTTTTAGGATGAAGCAGACTTTTCCCGCCGTACTGCATAAACCCCTTTTTTTCATCGGTTGCGCCATAGGCTACACGGCCCAACTGCGCCCAACTGAGCGCGCCGGCACACATCACGCAAGGTTCTAAGGTAACATAAAGGGTGCAATCGGGCAGGTATTTGCTGCCCAAATGGCTGGCCGCAGCGGTAATGGCCATAATTTCAGCATGTGCGGTCACATCTGTCAATTGTTCCGTTTGGTTGTGGGCCCGGGCAATGATACGTCCATCGCACACAATCACGGCACCTACGGGTATTTCCCCACTTTCAAAGGCTTTTTCAGCCTCTAAAAGGGCTTGTTTCATGAAATAGGTGTCAGAATATACACTCAACATGGGACAAAGGTACACCCATAAATTGTTTTCAATCCGTTCATACATGGCTTTTAAACCAATATTTTGGGCTAATATTAGCCAAATACAGCTTCAAAACAACCACATTGGGCAAGCGACCGTTACTTTCGCCATTGGGAACAACAACTGCCACTTGCTACAGTACCATACCGAGTGAACTCCCCATCAACGACTAGTGTACCATGATATAACTGGTTCGGTGTTGTAAAACCCTTGATTTTCAATTGATTATACGGCCACTGCTTTTACCATTCCGTTGGCTATGTGTAGCCTAATCACTTATTGTCTATGAAAAATACTTTACTCGCTTTCTTGATTTTGTTTGGTTTTATCACAAAAACTGCCGCTCAAAGCCTCTACACACCCAATGTATTACAAGAAATTAAGATCACATTCTATCAAGCCAACTGGGACTTCCTCCTAGATTCCCTGAAAAACCTCAACAATGGCGGTTTTTTGATGGCGCCTTCCGTGGAAATAAACGGACAATTGTTTGACAGCGTTGGCATAAAATACAAAGGAAACAGCTCCTACAGCACCAACAATGGAAAAAATCCGATGCACATTGAGTTGGACTACCTCCTGCCCAATCAAAACTATCAGGGCATAAAAGACCTTAAACTTTCCAACAGCTTTGCCGATCCGACGTTTATTCGAGAGCCCCTTTCCTACGAAATATTGCGACAATATACAGACGCTCCCTTGGCAAACCACGCCAAACTTTGGATAAACGGTGTTTATTGGGGACTGTATGGCAATGTAGAAAGTATCAACAAACGATTTGTGCGCAACCATTTCAAAACAGATGGCAACAACCCTTTTTTCAAGTGTAATCCGGCAGATTTCGACGGCCCTGGCACCGGAGGAAATTACGCTGACCTGGTTTACAGCAGCGCTGACAGCAGTTTTTACTACAACAAGTACGACATACAATCTGACCACGGCTGGCAGGAACTGCTGTTTTTGATGGATACGCTGAACAACCATCCAAACCATGTGCGCACGCTCTTGGACGTGGATCGCGCCATTTGGATGCTGGCATTCAACGTCCTTCTGGTCAACTTAGACTCTTATTCGGGGGCCTATGGACAAAATTATTACCTCTATCACGACCGCAACAACCGCTGGCTTCCCATCAGTTGGGATTTAAACATGAGTTTTGGCGGTTTCCCCCTGCTCAACATAGGAAGCGGGGGCGCTCTTTCAGTGGCACAAATGAAGCAACTGGATCCGCTGATCCAGTCTGGCAACAGCAACAGACCGCTGATCAAACAATTGCTCGCCAACCCTACGTATAAGCGTATGTACTTGGCACACATGCGAACGATGTTACAGGAAAATTTCCTCAATGGATCTTACAAAAACAAAGCGCTTGAACTGCAATCGGTGATAGACGCTGCCGTACAAGCAGATACCAAAAAATTCTTTTCCTATACCAGTTTCCTCAACAACATCAACCAGTCTGTAACGGGTGGCTTTGGTACTGTTCCCGGGTTGGTAGATTTAATGGATGCCCGCAGCGCGTTTCTCCAATCCAATTCAAATTTCACCGCCATACCACCCTCTATTGCCAACATCCAAGCTACGTTGGGCAGTGTTGTCGAGGTAACCGCAACCATTCAGAACGCCCTGACGGTATTGCTTGCCTGGCGCACAGACTCTGCGGATGTTTTTCAAAAAAATACCATGTTTGATGACGGGCAGCACGCCGATGGTGCTGCCAATGACGGTGTTTATGGGGGAGCTTTTCCCCAAGATGACGCCCGCATGCAATATTATATTTATGCCGAGAACGCCAATGCCGGCGTTTTTTCTCCTGAGCGTGCCGAACATGAATTCTATATAGCCAATCCATTCATACCCAATGCCGGTGATGTGGTAATCAATGAATTTTTGGCAGACAATGCTGTTGGTGCCGTGGATGAAGCAGGAGAACCAGAAGACTGGCTCGAATTATACAACAATACCATCAGTCCCATTACGCTGACTGGATTGTATCTCTCAGATGACCCCACAGATAGAAATAAATGGGCCTTCCCCGCAGGCGTTTCCATTCCAGGAAAAGGATATTTAATGGTTTGGCTCGACGATGACGCTTCGCAGGGGCCTTTTCACGCCAATTTTAAATTGAATGCCGCCGGGGAGCACATCATGCTTTCTGACGGCGGAAGCAATGTGATTGATGCACTATCTTTTGGCGCACAACAACCCGATATTTCCTACGGGCGCTACCCCAATGGAACGGGTTCCTTTACGACCATGCCGACTACATTTAATGCCATAAATTCTCTGACAATCAATACATTGGAACAACACGCCGAAAACTTGATTCAGGTATTTCCCAACCCTGTCGCCGATGTTTTGACCATCCAGAGCAAGGAGGCATTACAAGAAATTAGGATTCTAAATATGCTGGGGCAACTGGTTGCCCTAGTGCCGCCCAGCGGCAACACTGCGGTACGGGTGCCCGTTCATACACTCAACAATGGGCTATACATCCTTGAAATTGCCGGACAAAAAGTGCGCATCGCGGTGCAACACTGAGTATTCCACTCCATAAAATATTGCCCGTTGGGTGGAGGCGTCTAAAAAAAGCCCTTGGGCCAGACAGCGTGCCAACCAAACAGCTACAAAACAGTGCTGGTGCCGAGTCGTGGAATGCCTTGCCAACAATGATACTATTCGCGTAATTCATGTTGGAAAAAACCAATCAATTTGCTTATTTTTCATATCGCAGGCAACCAGGTGCAACAAAATATCGTTTCAGAAATAACTGCCTTGCAGAAATAAAACAAATGTAGTAACGGGTTAGGCCGTCGCGTCTGAGACAAAAAAGTGGCCTTTTTGGGCCATATAGCGTGCCACCTAACCCGTCAATCAAAAAAATACGGTTTCACCAAACAGTTTATTGGTTTTTTAGTACGACCAATTACCCTTGTACATGAAATGCTTTGGTGATAAATTGACACCTTTGCACCTGTTTTCCTAACCTGATTATTGACAGCGACCTGACGTGAGACCATTGTATAGTGGGTTTATTCTCTTTCTGATTTTAATGGCGGGACTGTATGTTCCGATGCAAGTGCCCTACCGGGCAGACAGTATTGGCAAGGTTCTGCCGGTGCAAGAATGGCAATTGTTGCAAGACCAAACAGGCCGACTTTCTTCGATTATCCGCGACAACAAAACAGGTGCGGCCCAACAAATAAATGCCTATCAGTTTCAGCAAGGTGATTTCTCCGGCCTTAGCATAGCGCTGCCCACCGGCGCCTTTGTCAATTTTGGCGATACCATTGTACGCATGTATTCAACCAGTCAGCGTCAAGAAATCCAAGAAATTGAAGCACAACTCAGTTTGTATGCCGCCCAATTAACGGCTGAAACGACAGGAGACAAGGTGCCCATCGTACAAGAAGCTGAGAACAAACTACATTTTTCGGAGCAGGATCTAATCTTAAAGGAGTCTTTGTACCAAACCAATAAACGCCTCAAAGAGGAGGGTCTGGTTGCCATGACCGACTTTCAGTCGTTTGAAAACGACTATAAACTTGCAAAAATACAGGTAGATATTGCCCGAAAGACGCTTGAAACCGTTCGGACAGGCTTGAAAAATGAAAGTATCGGCATCACCGAAGCTCAACTGCGCGGACTTCGGGATAGACGCTCGCTCTTGCGGCAGAAGGGTCTTTCATTTGTGTTGCGTGCACCATTTTCAGGATATATCGTGCCAACCGTTTTGCCGGAGGAAATGCTCACTTTAGAGCGTTCTGACGAATACTTGGTGCATATTCCCATCAAAGTAGAACAAATGGCGTACCTGAACGAAACATCCATAATCAGTGTCCGAGACGTAAAAACACAGCACCTTTTTCCAGCTAAATTGATTGGAACATTGCCCAGAATTGAAGTGCTCGACAACCGACAGGTGGCCATTGTATTAGCGCTCGTCGTTCCAGATAGCTCTGGATTGCGGCTTAGTACAGGTATTTCCACGCGTTGCAGCATTGATTTTGGTTCCATCAACCAGCGCGAATACATCAAACGTGTATTAAATTTTACTTGGTAATGAGGCTTTAGCGATTGGGCAAATGGCTGTATCATTGCGTTCCAATCTTCTATTTTTTTGCCTAATCAGTTGCCTTTTTTTACAAACACATAAATAGCAGCAAGGTGCGTTATGAATTTAAGTACCTCGTACCGATTGAACAGTATGAAGCGCTCAAAGCCGCGTTGTTACCCTTTATGACACTCGATAAGTTTGCGCAAAAACAGCCCAATGGGCTCTATACCGTGCGCAGTATTTATTTTGACACACCGGGCTTCGATATGTACCACACCAAGATAGATGGTGTAGCGCATCGGATGAAAGTACGCCTGCGTGGCTACAACACAGGTGACGACAATTCCACTGTTTTCATGGAAATAAAGCGCAAATATGAAGGTCCCATCCTTAAAAACAGATCAGATGCTCCATTTGGCGTTGTAAAAAAAATGTTTGAAGGCGCTTCGTTTGAAGACAGCACATCGAACATACACAACCCCGACAACGCCCGACGTTTTTTTTACCAAATATTGCGCAAAAACCTGCAACCAGTGGTCAACGTCATTTATGAACGGGAACCCTTCATGGCCAACACCTTGAACATTGACAATGACTTTCGGTGTACCTTTGACATGCACCTTCGGAGTATTGCTTACCCAAAAATCAGCAGTTTGTACGAGGAAGGACAGGTTCGATTTGTCTATCCGGGCTACTTCATCCTAGAAATAAAATTCAACCAGTATTGCCCAACTTGGGTAAAACCTATAATTGAAGGCTTTCAGCTGCGGAAAGAACCAGCATCAAAATATGTGGGCGCCATTGACGCCAATCCTTTCATAAACGTGATGCGACGCAACGATATTTTTGCCAAAATGCCGGTGCGCTAGCCTACAAGTTTGTTTCCAAATCTTTTTTTTACCCAAACAACACTACTTTTGTCCTTTTCGCAAAACCTGCGAGCATTATCGTTGTTTTCCCTCCCGAAATGGCAAAAGAAAAGTCAACAATAGCCCCCCCAGAATCTACCCAAATTTCATCCACCACCAGCCCCATGCCAAATAACATTGGAGGTCAAGATTATATTGAGGTCGTAGGCGCACGGGTACACAACCTTAAAAACATCGATGTTCGTATTCCACGCAACCGCCTTGTTGTACTCACCGGGGTGAGCGGCTCAGGAAAGAGTTCACTCGCTTTTGACACCATCTACGCCGAGGGCCAACGCCGCTTCATGGAGACCTTGTCGAGCTATGCGCGACAATTCATCGGTGAAATGGAGCGCCCCGATGTCGAGCTGATTTCCGGGCTTTCGCCCGTCATATCCATTGAACAAAAGACGACCGGCCGCAATCCGCGTTCCACAGTCGGTACCGTCACCGAAGTCTATGATTTTCTGCGTCTGTTGTTTGCCCGTGCTGGTGAGGCTCATTCCTATGTGACGGGAGAAAAAATGGTTAAATATACAGAAGAGCAGATCATCGCAAACATACTCGAACGGTTTGCCAATCAAAAAATAGTACTGCTTGCCCCAGCGGTTAGATCAAGAAAAGGCCATTACCGCGAACTTTTCGAACAAATTCGCAAGCAAGGCTATACCCGCGTTCGCGTGGATGGCGAAATGTTGGAAATAACCCCCGGGATGCAGTTGGACCGCTATAAAATCCACGACGTAGAGATTGTCGTGGACAGACTTACCATTGGCGATGACCGCGGCGAAAGGCTTTCAGAAAGCATCAAAACAGCCATGCGTCTGGGAGATGGGCTGCTGCAAGTGGTGTCATCCGACCAAGAGGCCGGCGCTATTTTTTCACGCAACCTCATGTGCCCTGTTTCCGGTATTTCTTACGACGAACCCTCTCCCAATTCCTTTTCGTTCAACTCCCCGTATGGCATGTGCCCTCATTGTAAGGGACTTGGAGAAGTTCACGAAGTGGATATTGACCGGGTAATACCAGATAAGTTAAAAAGTATCAACGAGATAGGCATCGTTCCGCTCGGAGAAGTGCGGGATAATATGTTGTTTAAACAACTGCGAACGCTCGCCAAAAAATACCAATTTACTTTCAGTACCCCCGTTGGAGAAATTTCACCAGAAGCCATCAACACCATTTTGTTTGGAGGCGATGATGAACTCAAAGTGGAGGTTACCTGGGGCGGCGATGAATGGAGTTACAACTTGGCATACGATGGTTTAATCAACATGCTCAAGCGATGGTACGCCGATACGACCAGCGAAAAAACACGCCAATGGGCAGAAGATTTTATGGTCGTAGCACCCTGCTCCGAATGCCACGGTGCTCGATTGAAAAAAGATAGTTTGTGGTTTAAAATTGGCGGTCTCAATATTTCGACGTTGGCCGAAAAGGATTTGACATCCTTGTATGATACTCTACAACACATTGAAAATGACATGAATGAACGGCAACGCTCTATTGCAAAAGATGTGTTGAAGGAGATTCGTTTCCGTGTCAAATTCCTTTTGCAAGTAGGGCTCGACTACCTCGCTCTCAACCGCCCTGCCCGTACCCTCAGTGGCGGCGAAAGTCAACGAATTCGGTTGGCCACCCAAATTGGATCGCTGTTGACGGGTATTACGTATATATTGGACGAGCCTAGTATCGGTTTGCACCAACGCGATAACCTGCACCTGATTAAGGCGTTGAAAAACCTCCGCGACATCGGCAACACCGTGATTGTCGTGGAACACGACCGTGACATCATGCTGGAATCTGATTACCTCATCGACCTAGGCCCCGGCGCTGGTAAGCATGGCGGCCAAATTGTGGACATTGGCACACCCGCAGAATTCCTGAAAAACCCCACCGCTACCAGCGATTATCTGGCAGGACGTTCAAAATTAGACGTACCAACCGTGCGACGCACGGGAAATGGTTCCAACTTGGTACTGGAAGGGTGTACCGGACACAACCTCCAGAAGGTCAGTATCACATTGCCCTTGGGGACATTCATTTGTGTGACCGGGGTCTCCGGCTCCGGAAAGTCGTCGCTCATCAATGAAACCCTGTTTCCAATACTGCAGCAACATTTTTACAACAGCTTGAAAAGGCCACTTAAATATGAAAAAATCACCGGCCTTGAATTGCTGGACAAAGTAATTGAAATTGATCAAAGCCCCATCGGAAGAACGCCGCGTTCCAACCCCGCAACGTACACCAACGTGTTTGGCGATATTCGAAAACTATTTGCGGAAACCCCAGAAGCAAAAATTCGGGGTTATGCCAATGGTCGTTTTTCTTTCAATGTAAAAGGTGGCCGATGTGAAGTCTGTGAAGGCGCCGGACTCCGAACCATTGAAATGAACTTCCTACCCGATGTGCAGGTACACTGTGAACGCTGCCAAGGTCGTCGGTACAACCGTGAAACACTTGAAATCCTGTACAAAGGAAAATCAATTTCTGATGTCCTGGATATGACAATCAACGAAGCAGCAGAGTTCTTTCAACCCATTCCAAACATATACCGCAGAATCAAAACGCTGCAAGATGTCGGACTCGGTTATATCACCCTGGGCCAACAAGCAACCACACTCTCCGGAGGAGAAGCCCAACGCGTAAAACTGGCCGAAGAACTCTCCAAAAAAGATACCGGCAAAACTGTCTATATCCTCGATGAACCCACCACGGGCCTTCACTTTGAAGATATCCGACAACTACTCTCCGTGCTCCATAAACTGGTCGAAAAAGGCAATACCATCATTGTCATCGAACACAACTTGGATGTCATCAAAATGGCCGACTACCTGATCGATGTGGGGCCTGACGGCGGCCACCGCGGTGGAAAAATTGTCGCATTTGGCACACCAGAACAGGTGGCCAGCATAGATGGGAGCTGGACAGGAATGTTTCTAAAGAAAGAACTTCTCCCAGTCACTGCACCCTGAACAACACCTGGGCTTTCATGGAAGTCCAACAAGCGACCCCATCAGGGTTTTTCGTTTCCATAAGCTTCCTGCCATGCCATGATGCCTCCTTGTACATTGCTTACATGCTCAAATCCGTTGGCCAATAGTATGCTCTGGGCCATGCCAGAACGGGCACCGGAGCGACAGTGTACCACAATTTCTGCTGTTTTATTGTCTTCCAGTTCCCACATTCTATTCATTATATCGCCGACTGGAATCAATGTAGCGCCAAGATTGAACTCTTCGTATTCCCAAGGTTCTCTTACGTCTATAAAAACAATATCATCGCCAGCTTGCAGTTTTTGGTGGAGTTCTTGAACGGTAATTTCCATGATTGAAGGGTAAGGTCTAAAGTGTGATGTGATAAATAGTAACTGGTTAGGTGGTACGATGTGTAACCAAAAAGGCCAGTTTATTGTTGGTTGGGCGGATTTTTTGTGATGTAGAGGTCAATTTGTTCTCCCTTTCGCATGGTTCCTGTATCATCGTATTTGGGACTTTGCCGGTAAACAAAGGCGTCATTGTCGTCTATCGATACCGTAGCATCAGGAATGACGGTACCGACACTGAGTTCACTGGTTTGTATGAGAAATTTGGCAGCATCAAGCGTTTGTCCAACGCAATCGGGAATATTGACCGTGAGGGTAACCTCTTCACTGACAATAAAATCAATGGTCGAACCCATTTCAACAGACACCCCGTATCGAATTTTTTGGGTGATGGTATCACCCCTGTACACCACTCCAACAATGATGTTGGGACCCAGTTTAGGATCCGGAATACGCGCCATGATACGTGGCTTAAGTCCCAACCGACTTAGTTTTCTGCTGTACAACTCGTAGTCATCGCTGCCTGCCAACACCGGCAATTTGATGATATCCGGGTTGTTTTTTGTCACCGTAAAATAAATCGTACGCCCTTCTTTTACCTGGCTCTCTGGTTTTGGATCTTGCGAAACGATCTCTCCAGGAGGTTTACCGGGAACATACAAAGAATCACTTACAACAACGCCAAAGTCTCGGGAACGGGCCTTGCGTGCAGCCTCCCGGAATCCCATTCCAACATAATTGGGGACCTGTACACTCTCGCCGTGGTTCGTGTAGCATTTCAACCACCAAAAAGTAAATACCAAGAAGATTGTTATGGTACTCAAGATACCCAAACAATTTTTAAATACGAATGGTGTTGTAAAAAAAGCATACACTTCAACACCCAAGTGTCGGATTTTTTGCCACATTTTTGAATAATTTAGCAACTGATTTGGGGACATAAATGGCAAAATTAAAATAGTCCGCCAATTCACCCCTATCTTTTGTTGCGGGTTGTCGTTCTTTGCTGCTAGTTATTCGCTTACCAGTTGGGCATTACGGAGAATTAACTGTTTTCGCGACCAGTTCGGTAGCATGCTGAATGGCACAAACAAGCACATTTCTTTGGCTCAACCAACCAATTGCGAAAAAAAGACAGCACATACGTCCGACAACACCAACCAACAAAACAATAAACGCTCATGTACGAAAATTCACGCCTGATCATTGATTCTTCCAATATTCCAGACGCTGGCAGCATCACCTGGCGTTCACCCAGCAACATTGCAATCGTCAAGTATTGGGGTAAGTACGGTATTCAACTTCCACGCAATCCTTCTCTCAGCCTTACCCTCACAGCATCCTGTACAGATACCCAACTGGAATACACATTGAAAGAAGGTAATCTTGATGGTAAAATCGACCTTGATTTTTTTTTCCACGAGGAGGAAAACGAACCGTTCAAAATTAAAATTGTTGCTTTTCTGGAAAGCTTACTCCCTGTTTATCCTTTTTTAAAGCAACTTAAACTAACGATACGTTCCGGAAATTCCTTTCCCCATTCTGCTGGCATCGCATCTTCCGCCTCTGCAATGTCGGCGCTGGCACTGTGCCTGTGCTCGTTGGAAGATACCCTGTTTGGTACCCTGAAAGAATCGGCGGTATTTGACCAAAAAGCCTCTTACCTTGCGCGCCTCGGCAGCGGTTCGGCTTGTCGCTCTATTTTTCCTTACGCTGCAGCTTGGGGAGAAACCTCCCAGTGGAAAGGCAGTAGCAATGAATTCGCCATCCCGATGGAAAACCACTTACACGATACTTTCAAAGACCTACACGATGACATTCTCATCGTAAGTCGAGCAGAAAAGACTGTGAGCAGCCGCGCCGGACATGCCCTGATGGAAGGAAACCCCTTCGCAGCGCCCAGGTACGAGCAGGCTCGAGCGCGTTTTAGTACGTTACTCGATGCCATGCGGGTCGGTGACTTAGAAGTGTTTGGTAAAATTGCCGAAGACGAGGCTTTAACGCTACACGCCCTCATGATGAGCAGCAATCCTTCTTTTACCCTCCTGCGCCCAGCATCGTTGTCTATCATTGAAAAAGTTCGGCAGTATCGCGCAGACACTGGAAATCAAGTGTATTTTACGTTAGATGCCGGGCCAAATGTGCACCTACTTTACCCCGGTGACATTGTACACGAAGTTCGGGCATTCATAGAAGAACAACTCGAAGAACACTGTGAAGACGGCTTCGTACTGCAGGATTGGGTCGGAGAAGGACCCGAAGAAATATAGTATCCATAGCCAATTTAAAATGAAATCCTCTTTTATTCAACTACCCTCCGGCAACATTCATTGCCTGACTTTCGGAACCGGGCCCGAACTGCTCATCGCGCTCCACGGCTTTAGTGATCGCGCCCGCATGTTCGCCGTGCTGGAACCCGCATTGTACGAAAATTACACCGTTGTAGCAGTTGATTGGCCTTTTCACGGACAAACAGTATGGCAACCTAAAACTTTTTCAAAAGAAGACCTCCTTGACATTATCCGCCGTATTTTAGCAGAAAATGGCACAGACCGATTCTCGCTGATGGGGTTTAGCTTCGGTGCAAGGCTGGCACAGGCCATGCTTCCTGAACTGGTCGGCCAACTCAACAAGTTGTACCTACTCTCTCCTGACGGCGTAAAAACAAAGGGCATGGGCATCGCATCCAAAACACCCATGTGGGTCCGACGATTACTTTTTATCGTGCTACAAAATCCGGGTTGGTTTATTGGACTCTTGAACATTGGACGAAAAATCGGTATCACCCCTCCGCTGATTCACCATTTCCTAACGAACAACCTAAACCGTCCAGAACGCTTTAGACGTACATTTGGATGTTGGCTGGCACTGGACTCCTTCTACCTAAGACGGCATACCATTCAGCGTATTCTAAGAGAAAGTCATCTAAGCACCGACGTATATATCGGACTGAATGATCCCATGTTGACCCAAAAAACTATAAAAAAATTATTTGAAGGGCTACCCAATGTCCGTATTTCTTGGCTCAAGGAAGGACACCGTTTGATTGGGGAACAGTTGTGCGAACACCTGAAAAAAAACAGTTTGAATGCGTCATAGATAGACGCCTATCCAAACCGCGCCGATGAACATTCCTTATTTTATGCTGTTTAAATGTCACAACATTTAGTTTTATATCATGAAATTGGAAGCTGAAATAAAGAACACAAAGTTCATGCAACCCCGCCAACGTGCTATTGTGAACATTTTGTTCACAGCTAGTTGGCTGGATTGTATCATCTCCAGAAGTCTTAGGCCTTATGGGCTTACAAACCCGCAGTACAACATCCTGCGGATACTCAAGGGCAGTTACCCAAAGGGGCTTTCCGTCTTGGATATCAAAGGTCGCATGCTCGATCGCAGCAGCAACGTGAGTCGCTTGGTTGAGAAATTGCGTATCAGCGGGCACATTGAACGTGTACCACATGGTTCTGACCGTAGAATGGTGGTGGTCAACATCTCTGAATCCGGCAGAAAAATGCTGGAGGAGATCGAGCTGCCGGCAACAACCAAAGCCAAAGAAGGGCCTGGTGGCAAAATGTCTGATGCAGAACTCTTAGAATTGGCGCACTTGCTGGATAAATTTCGGGATTAACCTCAACCACCGCTTCTGCTGGTACATGATATCGTGAACAAAATTTGCATATTTTTTCTGTATCTAACATGTCACCGTTGATAAAAACATCCTTAACACTGGCGTTATTCACCCCCAATGACGATGTTCGGCCAGTGTTTCTCACCGGTAGTTTCAACGATTGGGCTACCCGTGATGAGCGTTTCAAGATGCAAAAAGTCAAGGACGGTCACTACGAATATACTTTTTCGGCAGCACCTACAACCTTTGAAACTTTTGAATATAAATACGCAAAAGGGGGGTGGGAGGCCGAGGAGTTAGCAGCCGATGGTTGCCCCCGTTCCAACAGGCGCATGGAATCGTTACAGGGAAAAGTGAACGATGTGGTACACCAATGGAAACACCTCAGCGCCAAGCACGATCCTCAGTACTACCCAGATATTCAAATCGTTTCCCATCAATTCAATGTACCACAACTCCAGCGGAAACGCCGTATTTCCGTGCTCCTGCCGTGGGACTATCATGCGTCCGATAAGCGATACCCGGTGTTATACCTACAAGATGGACAAAATCTGTTTGACAACAACGCCCCGTTTGGTACTTGGGGGGTGGACATGCAGCTGACTAAGCTGGCACAAGCTGGCAAAGGAGGTTTTATAGTTGTCGCAATAGACCATGGTGGACGAGATCGAATTCAGGAGTTTTCTCCCTACAACACCCAACAATGGGGTGAGGGATTGGGAATGGACTATGCTCAATTCCTCGCCCAAACGCTCAAACCACATATTGATGACCATTTTAGAACGATGGCAGACCGGGCGCATACCGGTATCGGGGGCAGCAGTATGGGCGGCCTCATCAGTATTTATGCCGGTCTTTTGTTTCCGGAAGTGTATTCCAAGTTTATGATTTTTTCACCCTCTCTTTGGGCCGCCCCCAATGTGTACTTTGAACCGGTCCGATTTTCACCTTTTCAAGAGACAAAAATATACCTCTACGCTGGCGAAAAAGAGGGCTCAGGTGTATTAGACAATGTCCACAGATTCAAAAAAGCCATGGAAAATCGCGGATATGATCCAACTAAAATGAAAATTGAGGTTTCTACAGACCCTCATGGGAAGCACACAGAGTCGCGGTGGGGTAATGAATTTCCCAAAGCGGCCACATGGTTGTTTTAAACCGCCCAAAGTATTAAATAGCCAATGCCATATCCAATTGCTGAATAGCATGGTCTAAAAAAGCCGGAATGAGGGTATTGAAGGTCCGGAGTATTTTTTGTGGATTTTTCAAGTCACGCATCATCCGTGCATATCGCGCTGCTCCATGCTCTTCTTCAATGGATTTTCGGCGATCCTCCTCCATGAAATATTGGTGTAATCCACCCGGATCAGCTTCCGGATGAAATTGTGTGCCAATCATTTCGGGGCTGAAACGAACAGCCATCAGTGCTCGCTCAAAATGACTGTTCGAGCGCAGTTTTTCAAGACACAATATGCTAGCACCCATTTTTTTGATGCGCAAATGATTGGGCTTGGTAACTTGAAAACGCCTAAAGTCCGCTATATAAAAAGGATCGGGTAAATCTTTAAAAAAAGGCTCTTCCTTTCCGGCATGGGTTTTATGAACAGGATATGTTCCAAAAGACATTTTATACCGCTGCGACACTTCACCAAGTCCGAAGTGGTGACAAGCCATTTGGAACGAGTGGCAAATAAATAAACAGTATTTTTTGGATGCCTGCTGGTTTTGATTGTGTTGCCACAGCGATTCAAGTAGGTTGTAAAAAGGCGCTTGCCACGGTCCTCCTGCTTCTAGTGGGTCTCCTGGGCCACCCGAAAAAAAATAAATATCGTGGGAAAGGTCCGGGATTTCGCACTTGACACGCACATCAAAATGGCGCAGTTCAAGGGTGTCGGCATAGCGCCCAACAATACTTTTTAGCATGGGAATGCCGCGATTGGCTTCTCCATTGTACAAATCGATAAGAGCAATTCGGAGCATAGGCTTTGATGACGACCATGGGTGTTACAACATGGTCGCATGCTGCAGCAAAGGTCGGCTATTGTAGTGGGATTTATCCTTTGAGGTTGCTTTTTGATTTGGCAGGGCGTTTACAAAAGCGTAGTTTTGCGGAGCGGTTTGCTGAAAAAAATTGTTGATTTTTAGTAACTGGTTAGGTGGCACGCTGTCTGGCCCAAAAAGGCCCATTTTTTTGTCTCAGACACGACCAAACTAACCAGTTACGATTTTTAAATTCTTAGGGATTTTTTTGGACGATCCGGGCCCCAAGTATGAACAAAAACATATTTTTTGGACAACCGACTGCCGCGGCACAGACGCCTAAAGTTGCTAACCTTTAAATCACCCAAACATGGAATTTGTTTCAGAAGAAATAATTGACGCCATCATTGATGAGTTGGAAACCTTTGACGACGAACAGTATGAGGAACAAATGGAGGCCTTCGCAGAGGCACAACCTGTCTTGTTCGCATGGCTTTTTAGTGAGCATTTTGAATTGTTGAACGAGGACGAAAAGGGGTACCTGCAATACCTTTCGCTCATCGCTTGGCGCTCCATTGTGAGCGTAAACAGCGATGTAGAGGCCGTATCAGAGGATCAAATCGGCGAAGCCGAAGAGGCCAATTATGCGGTTTTGGAAGCTTCAAAAGCACAGGATTTCCGAGATCGCCTCAATGAATTTTTTGAAGGCAGCGATCAGGAAGACCTGCTTGCTTTTGCCGAGGAAGCTGTTTTGGAAGACGAGGACGATCCAGAATCACTTGTTTCCAAAGAAGCCCGTGAGCCCATTTTCATAGCCGTGAAAACGCTTGTGGACGCGCTTACCGGAGAACGATAGCCTTTTCTACACAGATGTTGGTTTTTGGGCGGTGGATTTCAGCGGTTTAATTCACACTGCAATCCACCCCCAACATTTCCAATTCAGACAAAAATTCATTACCGACCGTCACCATTTTCCCCTTAGAGGTGAATGCCATTTTTTCTTTGTTCTGACGGTCAATGAGCTCCATGTGTAAGGTTTGTCTTCCCTTATGGGCTGCGCAAATTTTTTCAATGCTGTTTATGAGGTCAATAGAAAGGTTTTCAACAGGAATTTTGAGGGTGACGGAGGTTGTTTTTTCCTCGCCAATGGTTTCCAACAAGCGGACATTCAGCACCTTGAATTCAAATTCATCTCCGTTGTACCGCTGTTTGTATTCTCCTTCCACATACACACTGGTGCCTTCCTCAAAAAAGGTTTTAAACTTGGCATAGTTTTCAGAAAACATGGTGATTTCGAGCGAACCCGTGTAATCCTGAATCGTAAAACGGCCCCAACCAGTCCCTTTTTGGCTGATCCGGTGCTCCGCTTTCATGACAAAACCTGCCACATTTACCTTTCGACCTTTGTATTGCTCCACCTGATCAAGCGGTGTGGCGAAATTCTCCCATTCGTACCGAAAATCATCGAGCGGATGACCACTGAGGTAAATACCTATGACGTCTTTTTCTTTTTGAAGCTTGTAAATAAGGCCCCAATCATTGGCTTTTGGAACAGTTGGCTCGGGGATACTGACCGACGAAGACAGGTCGCCAAAGAGTGAGTTTACCGACATCAATTTATCCTCTTGGTGCGAACTTCCATATTTGAGGAGGTTTTCAATGAAGGTATCAAACTTCTCAGCTGGGGTAAAAAAGGCACTGCGGACAAGGCCAAAGCTGTCAAAAGCACCGGCATAAGCCAAATTTTCCATGACGCGTTTGTTCACCGTGCGGAGATTAATACGGCGCATAAAGTCAAAAATATCGCGAAATGGGCCCTTTTTTCGGCGTTCTTCAATGAGCGTTTCCACCGCCGCCTCTCCAACGCCTTTTACCGCGCCCATACCATATCGGACATCGCCATTTTTATTGACTGCGAAATTGATCAGTGACTCGTTTACGTCGGGGCTTTTTACGTTGAGGCCCATGCGTTTGCACTCCTCCAGAAAAAAGGTTATTTTTTCAATATTACTTTGTGAGTGGGTGAGTACCGCGGCCATGTACTCAGAGGGGTAGTGGGCTTTGAGAAAAGCTGTTTGGTAAGCCACGAAAGCATAGCAAGTCGAGTGACTTTTGTTGAAAGCATAGGAGGCAAAAGCCTCCCAGTCGGTCCACACCTTTTCCAACACCTTTGCTGGGTGCCCTTTCGCCGTTGCGCCCTCCATAAACTGCCCTTTCATTTTATTCAGCACACTAATTTGCTTTTTTCCCATGGCTTTTCGCAGCACATCGGCATCGCCCTTGGAAAAGCCCGCGAGTTTCTGAGAGAGCAGCATGATCTGTTCCTGATACACAGAAATACCGTACGTGTCTTTTAGAAACTCCTCCATATCCGGTAAGTCATAGGCAACAGCCTGTCGCCCGTGTTTGCGGGCAATAAAATCCGGGATATACTCCAACGGCCCGGGGCGATACAACGCATTCATGGCAATCAGGTCATCAAATTTATCCGGCTTAAGGTCTCGGAGGTATTTTTGCATACCAGCACTCTCAAACTGAAAGGTGCCATTTGTTTCCCCTCTTTGGTAAAGTTCGTAG
>CAIZLM010000076.1 GCA_903933805.1 uncultured Bacteroidota bacterium
GGGTCGCAATGGGGTGGGGGCGCAAAGGGTGTGGGTGGTTTTCTCGCAAAGACGCAGGGGCGCAAAGGGGTGGGGGCGCAAAGGGTGTGGGTGGTTTTCTCGCAAAGGCGCAGGGGCGCAAAGGGGTGGGGGCGCGAAGGGGTGCCTTAGATTTTGATTTAATTTTTAAAACAGTCTCTATTAGCGTTGTGCCTTTGCGCCGTTGCGAGCTTATTTTATCTTCGCACCCTTACGGATCTCCAAACTCCGGTATTAAAATGCTCAGTGACAAACTTTTTTCCTTGCTTACCGCCTTTTCAAAAGTAGAACTCAATCGCTTTCGAAAATTCTTGCTATCCCCTTATTTAAATGAACAAGAGGATGCTACTCGCCTGTTCGATTTGTTGGACGAGGCGTTGAGAAAAAAAGAAAAAACTGATTTTCTGTTGTCCAAAACAGCTGTTTGGGCCGCGCTTTATCCGGATAAAAAAATGGACGATGCGCAACTGCGACGACTTTTTTCGGATCTGACCCAGCTGGCCCTTCGATTCATGGCTGCTGAGATGCGCAGTGCTGATGCCAGGGCTGAAGCCCTTGATCTTCAAAAGGCCCTCGATAACCCCCGACTAACCAAGCACCTTGCAGGAGTAGAACGACAGTTGTTACGACTTTTTGATCAAACGGAAAGGCATTCGACTGATTTTTTCCTTGCCCAGTTTAAGATGCATCACCATGTTTTTGTTCGGGCCTCTAAGGGGGTAACAACCATTGGATATGGCGACAAACTCGCCATGGCCGACCATTACCTCGAATGTTTTTACCTGATCCAAAAACTGAAATATTATGTTGCCTGGCTCCAGTTTAGTGGTATCCGGGCCACAGAAAAAATTGTACGCCTTCTGCCGGGGTTCTGGGAGAATATGGACGATGAACGGTATGCCGCTTTTCCCCTGCTGGCCATTTACCGCAGAATCGCCGCTTGTTTTACCCTGCCGGATGATGTGCAACATTTTTACGGACTCTTGAACGACCTCGATATTCACTCAAAAAACCTGACCAAAGAAGACCTTCAAGAGTGTTACCACATTGCACAAAACTATTGCGCACTCAAAATCAGCCAAGGCCGATTGGAATATTACCGCGAGGTGTTTCAGATCTTTCAAAAGATGATCCATGAAGGAATTTTGTTGGAAAATGAGCACCTTTCAGAAGGGATGTTTAAAAACATCATTACGGCAAGTCTCGGGGTGGGGGAATTCCAGTGGGCAGAACAGTTCATTGAAACGTATGCCATCTACCTTCCCTCGGCAGCCCGGGAAAATGCCAGGTCCTTTAATCTCGCGTACTTGTACTTCCACCAAAAAAAATTTGACAACGTTGTCAGGCTGCTCCAAGATATTGAATACAGTGACATCGCTTATGCCTTGGGGGCCAAGCAAATGCTTTTGAGAACGTACTATGAAACCAATGAGGTAATGGCCATGGATTCGCTGATCGATAGCTTCAGAATTTTTATTCGACGAAGTACGATGATGACCAAAAACCTCAAAAGGGAGTACAACAACTTCCTCAGCTTTCTCCGAATCATCGCTACGCTCAACCAACAGGATAAATCGGGAACTGATGGGATAAAAAAGAAAATTGCCGAGGCGCAATACTTGAATTCAAAAAAATGGTTACTGGAAAAATTGGCTGAGCGCGAAGCAATGCCGGGGTCAAATCCGCGAAAAAAATAACTTTTTTGCTGCTGGGTTTTTCAAAAGGGATAGCTGCTGTCTGCTCATTCAAATGGATAACAACCACCCGTGTCTGTTGGGTTGAATCTTCTCTTCAACACCAGCGGCACTGTTCAAGGGTAATGTTGGAATATTAGGGGTGAATGTCTGTTGTTGAGCCGGATTACCTTACTTTTGCATTCTTTTTCTGTAACTGGTTGCTTGGTCGTGTCAGAGAAAAAAATTGGTCGTTTTTTTGCCAGTCGGCGGTCATTTTTGTAAGTCGTAACAGGGCTATACGCAATAAAATCGGCGCTGTACGGCTAAAAACCTGCCTCTTTGGTCCCAGGCATCGCGCCACCTAACCAAGTTACCTTTTTCTAAAAAATGGCTACTCCTCGTACTGTCGCATTTCATACCCTGGGTTGTAAATTAAATTACGCCGAGACTTCTGCTTTAGCGCGGCTCTTTGAGAGCAGTGGCTACCTGCCTGTCAAGTTTGAAGAGGAGGCGGACATCTATGTGCTCAACACCTGCTCGGTCACCGAGCAGGCCGACCGGGAGTGCCGCAAGGTGGTGCGACAGGCAATGCGCCGTCAGCCTGACGCTTTTATGGTTGTCACGGGTTGTTATGCCCAGCTTAAGCCACAGGAAATTGCGGATATTCCGGGGGTAGATTTGGTGCTTGGCGCGGGAGAGAAATTCAGAATTCTGGAATATGTGGATGATCTTTCCAAAGCGCAAGGAAAGGGAATGGTGCGCGCCGGCGATGTGCAGGCTGTTAATACCTTCTCCGCCTCTTTTTCCTTCGGAGATCGGACCCGCTCCTTCTTAAAAGTGCAAGACGGCTGCGATTACAAATGTTCTTTTTGTACCATTCCACAGGCGAGGGGTGCCAGCCGGTCGGATACCGTCGAATCTGCCGTGGCCAATGCCCGTCAGATCGCCGAAATGGGTACCCGCGAAATTGTGCTCACTGGCGTGAATATCGGCGATTTTGGCAATGGAACGGCGGTGATTGAAGGGACGCGACCACGCAAAGAAGCCTTGTTCGCAGACTTGGTACAGGCACTTGACCGCGTGGAAACGGTCGCAAGATTCCGCATCAGCAGTATTGAACCCAACTTGTTAACCGACGAAATCATTGGTTTTGTAGCGGAGAGCCAACGTTTTATGCCGCATTTTCACCTGCCTCTACAGTCTGGTAACGACAAACAATTGCGGGAAATGCGCCGCCGATATCGCCGTGATTTGTACGCCGAACGGGTGGCTACCATCAAACGCCTCATGCCGCATGCCTGTATTGGATGTGATGTGATCGTCGGGTTTCCCGGCGAAACGGAGCAGGATTTTTTGGAAACCTATGCTTTTATTCAAAACTTGGAGGTGTCGTACCTACACGTATTTACCTATTCAGAACGCGCCAATACACCCGCCGCAGAGATGGATGGGAAAGTACCCGTGGAGGAGCGCCGCCACAGAAACCAAGCCCTGCGAGGGCTTTCAGAAATGAAACGACGCGCCTTCTACCAACAGCAACTGGGCACGGTGCGCCCCGTCTTGTTCGAACACCACCGCAATACAGCATGGTTGAGTGGCTTTACCGACAATTACGTGAAAATTCAAATTCCGGCCAATCAGGGCACAATAAACAGCATTAACCCAGTATTTTTAGAAAGCCTGAGCCTTGATGGGGAAACGGTAACGGCTGCTGGACTTGTCGGTGTCGAGTAGTTTCATGCGGTAAAATAGCCCGCATTTCGCGTCCCCTGCTACAGAAAAATGCGCCCAAATTTCATGCACCGTACGCGGCACGAACTGCCACACGGTGTATCACCGAAGCAATGTCACGTCGCCCTTTCGGATCTCTTCCCGGCCATCCGGCCAACGCACCTGTACCCGATAGACATATACGTCTGAAGGGGCAGGAATGCCGTTAATGTTGCCGTCCCAACCGTTTTCGGGGTCATCGAACACCAAACTGCCCCAGCGATTCCAAACCTGGAACTGAAGCACTTCCACGGTGGAAACAATCGGGCCAAACTGGTCATTCGCCTGGTCGCCGTTGGGCGTGAATGCATTTGGCATGTTGAAGCTAATCTTTACCACATCCACGGTGAAGGACACGGTGTCTGCACAACCAAAGACATCCTTTACCACGAGCGTATAGTCGCCATCTTCAAGCATGGTGGCGATGGAGTCGGTCTGCCCGCTGCTCCAATTGTACAGCAATGGGCCAAAGGCGTTTTCCACCACAGCGGTGGCCTGTTGGCAAGTGGTATCCGGCAAACAGTCGGGCCCCAGTACCACCGACGCCTCGATCGTACAGCAGGAATCAACCAAAATGTCTAACTGTGTTTGTACCGTACAACCTGTGCTTGTGTGGATGATGAGGTCAACAGTTTTTAGCCCCTTGTTGAGGTAACGGATCGTATGAGGCCCTTCCGTGGTGTCGCTAAAAGGCGTTGCATTGAGGCCGAAGGACCACTGCCAGCCATCAATAAAGCCACTCGAGACGAGGCTGGTATCGGTGAACGAGATGGGTGCTCCCAAGCAAACAACGTTGTCGGCATCGTCGCTCGTGAAACCAATGGCAGGACCTGCAAATTCAGCAGTTCCACCCCAGTCTATGGTAAAACCGTTTCCGGATGCCGTAAAATTGTTGACAGACAGCGCGTACGTTGCGCCGGCCGTTATATCCATATACCGCAGGAAGTTATCGGCTCCGGGAGCACAATCGGGCGGCTGACTGAGGTCAGTCGCCACGGTATTAAGTCCTGTTGGGCCGTAGCACCCGGAGACTGGATCAACGCTACCAGCGGCCATACAGCGCTCCAAAATTTTACCGGTACAATCTCCAGGTCCGTTGGGCAATCGATAGACCATGAAGTCAAGATCATCGCTGATGTTGGAAGGATTCAGGGTGAATTCCAACGTGCCATTGGTGGCTGCCGTGAAGGTAAACCAAGAGGAATTAAATTCTCCGGGGAACCCGTTGAGACAGGTGGCATCGCTCCACTCATTGGGATTATCGCCCGGGCCTGCTACAAACTGGATCGCCCGCGACTGCTTGTCGCAAACGACAATGGCGGTGGGGCAATCGCCAGTAATCACGGTTTCCAAATTGTTGTGTTGCATACACAGTTGGAACGTGCCTGGTGTCAGCGAACCGATGCGGATAAAATATGTCTGACCCTGCACAAGGTTGGCCACTTGCAATTTCTGATAAGGTGCTGGTTGTACGTTGGACGCACAACCGATTTCTGTCAGCGCATTGGGGCAGTCTCCAGTGTACAAGGCGATGGAGGGGGCTTGCATGGATGAAAAGATTGACTCAAAAACAAAAATATTCACCGATGAAAAAGCAGCCTCGAAACGGTACCAAACATCGTTGTTAACAGGGGGAAAGCAACTAGGCGCTGTGACGGCGCTTGCCGTGGCTTGAATATTGCTTTCCCCATCAGGGTCAGAACAATAATTGGTGGGGTCGGAAATTATGGTGGCTGTGTTGCAATCATCGTTTGGTACCACCTGAGCCTGCGTATTGGAGCAGATAAGGAAGAGGAGTACTAGCAGCGGGAAAACACGCCACACTATTGTTGTTTTGTTCATAATACTTGGCACGCTCGTAATGTTAGGTGAACACACTTTACGGTGCAATTAACAGTATTCTGAAAATAAAGACAAATTTTTGTTTCGAAAAAATTTGCGGTCTTTGAAAGGTTAAAGAAAAGAATGGCGAAAAGTACCGTATCCTGGGCTGATTATCCTGCGTATAATTTCAGGCAGTTGTTACAAAGGCAAGTGGTGCCAAATTGTCGGGTAAGTGTTTCCCGTGTCGCAGGATGGAGTGTGGTAAGGGTATTACACCAGCAGGTATCGTCTTGGTAGCACAACAATTCCCGTTGGCAACGGGGGCACCGTGAGACAAAATCTTGTTCGTCTTCTACCCATGCTGCTGCGGCTTGCCCGCCAATGGCTGGATGCTTTTCTGACACCTGCATACGCCCAAAAATGGGAGGATTCACTTTCTTTACCCGAACCCTGACGGCTTTCATCGAGGGGAATTGGTGTTTCAGTTGCCGGATAATGCTGGTGACAATGGTTTCGAGTAATTTTCGAGGTTTGGCCATTTCAACAAGACAAATTTGAAACACCGTTTCATAATTGACGTGGGTGTTGGCTAGGCTATCGTTTGCGGCGGCGGCTGCGATTCCGGTGCTGACATACACATCCACTATGTACGCGCCGCCCAGTATTTGTTCCGCTTCGTAAACGCCGTGGAAGGCGTGAAAACGCATACCTTCGAGTGCAATCCAAGCCATGGGGAGAGCGGTTTAGGGTTTGAAATAAAGTAATTGGTTGGGTGGCACGCTGTTTGGGCCCAAAAGGCCCATTATTGCCATACTTCGCAGGTTTTTTTGACCGTAGTGGTGCTATGTCCTGCAAAATTCCGCTTTGTCTGGCAATAATGGCCACTTTTTTTCTAAGGAGCGACTACCTAACCGGGTACAGAAAACAGGGTAAAAAAGATGTATTGGGCACAGGTTATTGGTTTTCAAAGGCAAATGAGGCAGCACCGATGATGCCGGCATTGTTGAGCAGCTTGGCCGGCACAATGCGGGCTGTGGTGTGTAATTGGTCTTTGAACTGCTCGAATAATTTACTTTCGCCGCCGCCCAGGATAAACAAGTCAGGAGAGAACAGCAATTCTAAATGCAGGAGATATTCATTGAAACGATCGGCCCACTCTTTTCGGCTTATTTTTAACCGTGAGCGGGCGCCGGAAGAACACCACTGTTCTGCCGCCTTGCCATTTTTCCACAATACATGTCCCAATTCTGTGTTGGGTATCAACACGCCGTTGTAAAAAAGGGCGCTCCCCAATCCTGTACCGATGGTGATGAGCAAAACGAGCCCTTGCTCGTTGCGGCCTCTGCCAAACCGCATTTCAGCTACGCCAGCGGCATCTGCATCATTGGTTACGAACACAGGGCATTTACAGGCATCCCCAAATACGGCACGCACGTCTGTGCCGATCCAACTGCTGTCGATGTTTGCAGCGGAACAGGCTATCCCGTTTTTTACAATGGATGGGAATCCACAGCCTACGGGGCCCTTGTAATCAAAGAATCGCACGATTTCAGCAAAGGCTTCGGCCATTGCTGTTGGTGTGGCTGGATGCGGCGTAGGTACTCTGTATCGTTCCCCGGAAAGTTGTCCTTTCTCCAAACTAACCAGTGCTCCCTTGATACCGGAAGCGCCTACGTCTATTCCAAGTGTCGTCATGTGTTGATAATTCAGAGGTTATAAGGACGGTATGTACTAATATTCTGGGATAACGCCGTCAACTTCGTCTTCGCCGGTTTCACTGATCAACGATTTCTGTTTGCGCCTTTCGAGGGAATTGGCGTGCATGTCGACGTATTCGTTGCGGTTGTGTACAATGTCGGCGGCCAGGTATAGGGCTTTGATAAAAGACATTTCATCGGCTTCGCCTTTTCCGGCGATGTCGTAGGCGGTACCGTGGTCAGGGGAAGTACGCACGGCACGCAACCCTGCGGTGTAGTTCACACCTGCTCCAAAAGACAGTGCTTTGAAAGGTACAAGCCCTTGGTCGTGGTACATGGCGAGTACGCCGTCAAATTTGTGGTGTTGTCCGGCGCCGAAAAATCCGTCGGCAGGGTAGGGGCCATACACCAAAATACCTTTTGCTTTGGCTTCTTCAATGGCGGGACGAATGATCTTATCCTCTTCATTGCCAATGGTACCCTCATCGCCGGCGTGTGGGTTGAGGCCCAAAACTGCAATGGTGGGTCGTTCAACGTTGAAGTCGATTTTGAGGGTTTCGGCAAGGATTAGAATTTTTCGGAGTACTTTTTCTTGGGTCACGGCTGCTGCCACCTCGCGCAGGGGCAAATGGTTGGTCACGATGCCAACCCGAAGCGAGTCGGATACCATCAGCATGAGCGTGTCTTTTGCATTAAATTCAGCGCTGAGGTATTCTGTGTGGCCGACATGCTGAAAACCGGCCATTTTCATGGCTTTTTTGTTGATGGGAGCAGTAACCAAGGCGTCGAGTTGTCCGCTTTTCAGGTCTCTGACAGCGGCAGCGAGCGCGTCCATGGCACATTTTCCACCGACTTCATTGGGCTTGCCCAACGTGATGTTCACGGTGTCAGTCCAGCAGTTGATGATGTTGATGCGGCCTGGCAGCGCTTCAGAGGGTTTGGCGATGGTGTGGAATTGTACGTTGTCTTCAGAGATGACGTTTTTATGGTAGGCCACAACTTTGGCATTGCCGTAAATGACCAATTTAAATTTCTCGCCGGCTTTTTTGATGGTCAAAGCTTTGAGAACGACTTCCAGGCCAATGCCATTGATGTCGCCGCAGGATATTCCAATGGTAATATTGTTCATGTATCTTGCTTGTTCAAGGATGCGTCATGTTATTTTGCAATCTCGGCATCTTTGTGTTTAGAGGTATTGTTTTTGTAACCAGATTAGGTGGCACGCTGTTTGGCCCAAAAAGGCCTGTTTTATTGACTGTAGGCCATAAAAAATCGCTTCTTCTCGCAAAAAGTGGCCATTTTTTGTCGCTGTATTGACTACCTAAATAGTCGCATGTTTTTTCAAAAAATCAAACAACAACCGGACCCCCACACCGGTACCTTCCTTGGTGCGGTAGCCATTGGCGGCACGAAGGTACGCAGGACCTGCGATGTCGAGGTGTAACCAAGGAAACTTGGTAAAGTGTTCTAAGAATTTTCCGGCGGTAATCATGCCGGCATTGCTGGAGCCGAGGTTTTTCAGATCCGCGATGTTGCTTTTCAGGTCGTCGCCGAATTCTTTCCAAAGCGGCAGTTCTACGAGTCGTTCGTAGGTGGCAAAGCCACTATTTTCCAGTTGTTTTTTCACGTGTTCCGGCGCTGTTCCCATGTAACATATTACCTGAGTCCCCAAGGCTTTTACAGCTGATCCTGTCAAAGTTGCCAGATCCAGCACGAGTTCAGGGTCGTATTTCTGAGCGAAATGTAAGGCGTCGGCGAGTATCAGTCGTCCCTCAGCATCGGTATTAACCACCTCTACCGTGGTCCCGGAACCCATGGTGATTACATCGCCTGGCGAAAGCGCACGCTCTCCAATTTTATTGTCAGTGGCGGGGATAAGTCCGATAAGGTGTAGTGGCATGCCAGTTTTTGCGGCGGCGGCCAGCGTGCCCACCACTGCGGCGGCGCCGGCCATGTCACATTTCATATAGGCCATCCCATCGGATGGTTTCAGGCTTAGGCCACCAGTATCGTAAACAACGCCTTTGCCCACCAAAACGATGGGCTTGGTATTTCGGGCGCCTTCCGGCTTCCATTCCAGTACACAAAACTGCGGCGGTACGGTGCTGGCCTGGTTGACGGCCAACAGCCCACCCATTTTAAGGGCCTCAATTTTTTCTTTCCCCAATACATCGACGGAAAACCCAAACGTCTCGCCGGCTGCAACAACCGCTTCTGCCAGGTGAACAGCGTTGAGATGAGAATGCGGCTCGTTGACAAGGTCACGGGCAAGAAAGACGGCCTCCAGTACAGTGTTTGTTTCCCGTATGTCGGCATCTGGAATGGCGGTGTTTTCCAACCGTATTTCCCGCAGTATTTTTTCCTTTTTCGAAGGCTTGGAAAAATATTTCAAAAACTGGTAGCTACCCAATGCCATTCCCTCTGCAAACGACAGGGAAAAATCCTGTTGACATAGGTTTCGAATGGTGACGGAATCCAGTTTGTACTGCCGAACCTCTCGCAACAAATCGTTGCCAGCCAAACGCACTTCTTCACGCGCCACAGCAGCATCACGATCAGGCTTGAACAACCGAACAAACACAACACTTTCAGCACGGGGGAAAAAAAAATTGGAAACATCCAATGTTGCGGCTCGTCTAAGAAAGGCCGACTCGTGCGGCGCCAAATGCGCATCCAGCGCATCCAACTTGTCCTTGTCGGCAAGCACAACAAGGTTATCAGAAGTGCCGGCAGACTGGACTGTGGTAAGTTGTACTCGTTTCACGGAGCTGAGGGATGATTATAGACAAAGAGATTTACCAATAGGAGCGCCTGTTCGCAGCCTATAAACTGCCAGCAAGGAACTCGTCACCAAGCAAAGGTAGTCCTTCTTTGGTTTTTTTTTTCTAAAATGTGTAAGCCGTATGGCCGCTCCAAAATGATTATTCCAGGAGATGCCGCTACCTTCGCCACCTTTCGCAGCGGTGCGCCATGCTTGTGCGTGCTATTGCCCGAATATTCGGAACCAGTACACCGTTGAAAGCGCTTGCCAACTCAAGATACTTTTGGGTAGGCAGGTGTCATTCGGAAATGCTAACTTTGCCTAATTATCCACCCAACAACAGCCCAACTAGTCCGGTGCTTCCATGGAAAAAAAACTCTTCCTGCTTGACGGTCACGCGCTTATTTACCGCGCCCATTTTGCATTTATTACCAGGCCGTTGCTCAATTCGAAGGGCTGGAATGTCTCGGCCGTTCAAGGTTTTATGCGCACCATGTGGGACATGATGCAAAACCAAAAACCCACGCACATCGCCGTGGTATTCGACCCGAAGGGCGGTAATTTTCGCCACGAAAGATTTGAAGCCTACAAGGCCAATCGGGAAGCGCAACCGGAAGACATCACCTTTGGAATTCCATGGGTCGAACGCATCGTTCGTGCCATGAATGTCCCCGTGGTTTGTATTCCCAATTACGAAGCCGATGACGTGATTGGCACCCTCGCCAAACAAGCCGAAAAAGAAGGTTTTACAACGTATATGGTCACACCTGACAAAGATTTTGGCCAATTGGTGTCGGATAATATTTTTCTTTACAAACCCGGACGGCAGGGGAATGACGTTGAAATTTGGGGTAAAAAAGAGGTCTGCGAACGTTGGGGTATTCGCCGCGTAGAACAAGTCATTGATATGCTTGGCCTCATGGGCGATGCCGTCGATAATATTCCCGGACTTCCCGGTATTGGCGAAAAAACAGCCACCAAACTGCTGCAAGAATACGACAATGTCGAAAATCTGATTGCCAACGTGGATAAGCTCAAAGGCAAACAGCAGGAGATCGTCAGAACACACCATAAACAAGCCACAGAATCCAAATGGCTCGCCACCATAGATACCAATGCGCCCATTCAATTTGACGATAAAAAATTTGAAATTGAACCGTTCAACCGCGAAGCACTGATCGAAATTTTCAATGAATTGGAATTTCGCAGTTTGGCCGATACCATCCTGAAACACACCCTCGCCTTGCCTCCTATCGCGCAAGAACCAGAAAAAGAAGGGCGGGTGCCGGCACCAATCGCCAAAGGGAAAACAAAATCGGTCAGTACCGGAGCGGGTACCCAAGGGAGTCTTTTTGATACACCGGATGGCGCTGACGATGCTGAACCTCACGCAGCACTCGGGTCTGCTGAAAGCCAGCATTACGCGCATGGAACCAAGCAAGATGCCGGATCCTCTGGTCAGGCACCCACGCATGGCTCGCACAATATCCACAACACAGCGCACACGTACCACCTAGCAGATACGCTGGAAAAAAGATCCAGTCTTATTGGTCTCCTCGGAAAGGCATCGACCATTTCGTATGATTCCGAAACCACAGCGCTCGATGCTACCCAAGCGGATCTGGTTGGCTTCTCTTTTGCTGTCAGCACCTATGAAGCGTGGTACGTGCCCATTCCCACAAACCGCACCGAAGCCCAATCCATCGTCGAGGAATTCAGGCCCATTTTTGAAAATGAAGCCATCCCAAAAATTGGTCAAAACCTTAAATACGATGCAATTGTCCTGAAAAACTACGACTGCGAACTCCAAGGAGCGTATTGGGATACGATGCTCGCACATTACCTCTTGGAACCAGAACTCCGCCACAATATGAACTATATGGCGGAAACTTTGCTGAATTATACGCCTGTAAAAATTGAAGAACTCATTGGGCCAAAAGGCCCAAAACAGCGTAAAATGAGTGAGGTGGCACTCGAAATCATCAAGGAATATGCTGCGGAAGATGCCGATATTACCCTGAGGCTCCGAGATGTATTGAAGCCAAAGCTCGAGGAGGGCGGCCCTGTGCTCGTCAAATTGTTTCGGGAAGTTGAATGCCCGCTCGTAAAAGTACTCGCTGACATTGAACATGCCGGCGTACGCATAGACCCTGTCTTCCTACGAGCATATTCGGTTGAACTGGCAGGTCAAATCGTCTCACTGGAAGAAAAAATTCTGGCCCAGGCCGGTTTTCAATTCAATATTGCCAGTCCCAAACAAGTGGGTGAAATGCTGTTTGATCAACTGAAGGTGCCCTATCCCGGCAAAAAAATGAAATCGGGACAATACTCGACAGACGAGGAAGTGCTTTCGCAACTGGCGCTAAAATACCCCATCTGCGCTGATATCCTGGGACACCGGGGGTTGATGAAACTGAAATCTACGTACGTGGACGCTTTGCCCGCATTGATCAATCCGCGCACCGGACGGGTGCACTCGTCGTTCAACCAAGCGCTCGTCGCCTCAGGTCGCCTCAGCAGCCAAAATCCAAATCTCCAGAATATCCCCGTCCGCACCGCGGAAGGTCGTAAGGTCCGGGAGGCGTTTATTCCGCGCGATGAAGACCACGTGTTGCTCTCAGCCGACTATTCACAAATTGAACTGCGACTGATCGCGGAAATCAGCGGCGATGAAGCCATGTTGGACGCCTTCCAGCAGCGTCTCGATATCCACACAGCCACTGCTGCCCGCGTGTTTGGTGTCCCACTCGACCAAGTGAATGGCGACCAACGACGGGCCGCCAAAACGGTCAATTTCAGCATCATCTACGGCGCCGGCGCCAGCAACCTGAGCCAGCAACTCGGCATCAAACGCGCCGAAGCAAAAGAACTCATAGACAACTACTTCAGCCAATATCCCGGTCTGAAACACTATATGTCCAATATTGTCGAAACAGCCAGAAAACAAGGGTATGTGGAAACAATACTTGGCCGACGCCGTTACCTGCGCGACATCAACTCTGGCAACGGTATGATGCGTTCCATGAGCGAACGCATGGCAGTCAATACCCCCATTCAAGGGTCTGCGGCCGACTTGATCAAAGTATCCATGGTGAATATCCGACAGGCCATGCGCGAGGGAGGGTTTCGGTCACAAATGATTCTTCAAGTACACGACGAACTCCTGTTTGATGCCAGAAAAGATGAATTGGAACGCCTTAAACCGATTATTTTTGATAAAATGACAACTGCTCTCCCCCATTTGAAAGTGCCCATTCTCGTGGAGATAGGCGTTGGAAACAATTGGCTGGAGGCACATTAATGTTACAAATTTTGGCTGGCTGACTACAATAAATTTTTTATGAAAGCAACACCTTTTCTACTCTTCCTATTTGCGGCAAGCTTCTGTGCGGTGCCGTTGAAAGCGCAATTGCCGCACCTGATTTTCCACGCGGAACTCAATGGTTCCGAACAGATTCCAGCGGTCACCACCGCAGGCAGGGGTCTGATTACCCTGCTCTACAGCCCCGACCGGACCAAGGTAACGGTTTCGGGATTGCTTGTCGATCTGGATGGTGATGTTACAGCGCTGACCCTACACATAGGCAAAACAGGAGAAGTGGGAGCGGAATTGCTCGATCTGATGCCGGTCGTTCACGGACGGGAGTTGTTTGGCGAAGTGGACGTTCCTCAGGCACTCCTGCAAAACCTGCTTCCTGATCGTGCTTATGCCAGCGTGAGTACCACGGTCCACCCTGATGGTGCGTTGCGGGGGCAATTTATTTGTGAAACAGATTTAGATTTCCGGGGTATTTTGACGGGCGGTGAAGCCGTTCCCGCCAACAGTTCGGTGGGTATTGGCTTTGGCGGCATTCACTTTCCCACCGGCTCTGAGGATATAGTGTACGCTTTTTTACTCAAGGACCTCAGCAGTCCCATCACGGAAATCGGTATTTACGAAGGTCTTCCAGGCCAAAATGGTCCTTTGGTGCACCTGATGACCGGGTTTGCCGGAGGGTTTGTGCAGGGGTTGATCGAACTTACTGCCCTGCCCCCTGATTTTCTTCGGCTCGCCCGCGAGGGGCAGTATTACGTGGCGGTAAAAACGGAGTTATTCCCCGAGGGAGAACTTCGCGGACAGCTCGGCTTTTTGGGGTATTTCACCTCCTTCGCTCCGGTGAATGCGGCGCAAAATGTTCCCAATCAAGGATCGTCTCCAGGCTTCGCGTTCAGCCACAATGTGCTCAATCAAACGATCGACAGTCTGACCACCACAGTTTTTGTCAATGGCATCACCCCGGTGACGGTGGACATCCGCACATCTGCTCCTGGAACCAATGGGCCTGTTTTTCAAACGCTGGATCCCACAGCTACACCGAGCATATTTAGAAAAACATACCCACTTGACGCCCTGCACCTCACTGATTTTGCACAAGGACGACTTTATGTGAGCGTCACCACCGCGGCGCGCCCCAACGGCGAGATTCGTGGCCAAATGAAAAACAGCCTTCGAAAAGGCTATGCTTTTGATTTGTGTGGTGAACAAGTGGTGCCACCGACCGCCACACCTGCCTTTGGGGTTGGCATGGCCTCTGTGGATCAGGCGAATTGCTACCTCCACTATAAAGTAATTTACGGCCACCTGAGTGGGCCTGCAACAGCTGCGTACATCTGTCAGGCTTTCCCGACGCTGAATGGCAGCGCCATTTACCCGATGCCAGTCACGCAAACCATTATTCCGGGTGATCAGGAAATTATGGCGGCCGATGGTGTAGCCATCGAACTCGGGGAAACATACGTCATCATTCAAACGGATACATTTCCCAATGGAGAAATCAGGGGCCAAATTGGCCGAGGACTCCGCTGCCCGGCACAATCAGGGCTGTCAGAACAGCAAGCCTATGTTCGTAAGGTGACAGTTTCGCCTATTCCTTTTAAGGATGTTTTATCGGTGAGCTTCGACAGTGAAGCCGCATTTGATGCGCACATAGTGCTCTATGATATGCTTGGTATTCGCACCTTGGAGTACCCGGTACACCTTGTTGTCGGAAATCAAACGTTGACTATTCCAACCGAGCAGTTGTCTGGTGGATACTACACCATGGTATTGGAAAACCCCACTACTGGAACCGTGATGTTGTTAAAAAAACTGATAAGACAGTACTAAAATTGGCGTTAACTGGGCTTTTTTGTCTCAGACGCGACCACGGCTAACCAGCTACTACTTTTCAACAACGGTATTTGCCCAGGCGCTTTTAGCTTTTGGGTCTAAGGTTGTCGTGTTGAATGATCATGGCGGGCAGGTTTGGCGTAATTTTTCGGGGTCGTTTTTGCTCGTATTCTAGAACCGCGCGGCCCAGTTTGCCTAGAAATGGGAATCCGATGGATTCATAAGCATATTGGTCGTCGTTGAAGATACCATCGGGGTTGCAAAGGATGGTGGCAGAGAGCATAAATTCGACTTTTTTTTCGTAATCAACGATGTACGCCACATCGGTGAGGGTTCCGTAGGCCTCTCCAACCTTGTTAAATGCTCGAAGTGTTCCGCGTTGTTGTTCTTTGCTGTCACCCAACAGCAAAAATTTGACATAACCGTCGTAAAAAGTGGAATCGTAAACTGGCCAGTCACATTCCCGGGGGAATATCCCCATATAATGCCTTAAAAACGTGTAGTCATCGGCCCGAAGGTGAAAGCGTTGCTGTTTCGGTACACAGTCCGGAAATAAAATGGCCCGCAGCATATTGTCCATGTCTGTGAGTGAGAACCAATTTTTTTTGTTCATCTCAAAAGGTTGGCGGACAAGACTGTCGGCGGGATTGTAGTAGCCGGTTCCTTTTTTTGTGTGGTGCTGGGGGTTGTTCCAAATCAGGGGGGCGAATTTTTCTGGCTCTTGGAAGACGGTGCCGGAGGAGTCGTAAAACGTGATGGGGCTGGCGTAATGGTTGTCGCGTCCTGGGTAGTTGAAACGGTGGACGATTCCGGTGTGTTGGTAGCCTTTTTCGCGGAGTTTTTGATTGATGTAATCGCGTCCCAGAAACTCAAACAGGTGGTTGTACGCCAAGTTGTCGCTCACGGTGAATATCTGTCGGATATCTTGAGCGATGCTGGGCTTCCCTCCTGGTGCATCGGGTGCAATCGTCAGGTTTTGTTGGAATTCCCTGGTGGAGTCTATCTTGTAAAAGGTTTCTTTGGAGAGATTTGGCAAGCCGGCATCTCGAAGATCGTTTATTTTTTCGAGTGACAACAGGGCGAGTGGCATTTTTACCATGCTGGCGGGGTAAAAATAGCGTGAGTTATCAACGTTCCAGCGCCAAGTTTTGAAGTGCGGCTGTTGTGCCGCATCGCGGTCAATCTGGGTGTAGATAACTTGCACTTCGTATACGTCTGGTTGTAGCAGGAGGCTGTCAAAATCGGCGGCATGGGCAGCGAGGATTTTTTCCAAGGGATTGGACGCTATTTTTCCGGTGATTTTCGGGGTTGTTGCGCAGGCAGCAAGCAGCGTCAAGAGAAGGATGGGAATGTATTTCATAGCAAGTGATGGATGTTACGCGGGGCAAGTTCTATTTTTTTCTTTATTTTTTGGTAAATGGTTAGCGTGTTCGCGTCTGAGACAAAAAAGTGCCCATTTTTTTGCCAGACGAAGCGGATTATATAGGCCGTAGCAGCCGCTACGGTCAAAAAAATGGGAGAAGCATGGCAGAAAATGGACCTTTTGGGGCCAGACAGCGTGCCATCTAACCAGTTACTATTATTGAAGGCAATGCGGAGTTTCGGCTGAATGAACGATGACCGTTGGTTGGAATGGCCAGCGCCATGCTATGAACACCACCACGATGCTTATGCGTCGGTGCGTTTGGGCGGTGTCTTTGTGGGGCGCCCATGTCTTTTTGTTGCCCCGGCGCCGTACCTTTGTGGAGTTTTCTGAAATACTTGAAGTTTGAAAGAGACAATCAAAAAAATACTCAAAGCGCTCCCTTTCGTTTTCACGAAAAACCAACGCTACGACCGGCTTACACAGCAGGTTATCCGCCACGTTTGTCGCCCCGACAGCCATTGTGTGGATGTAGGTTGTCACAAGGGTGAAATACTTGATTTGTTGTTGCAAGCTGCGCCACTGGGTATCCACCATGGTTTTGAGCCTATTCCGATTTTATTTCACAACTTAGAACTTAAATATGCTGGCCGCTCTAATTGTCATCTATACGACGTAGCGTTGTCGAATCAGCGGGGCACTTCGAGTTTCAACTATGTGGTGAGCAATCCATCTTACAGTGGGCTCCTCAAGCGAAAGTATGATCGGCCACATGAAGAGGACACACAAATTACGGTGCGCACGGAAAGGATGGATGATTTTTTTCCATCGGATGCGCGCATAGATTTGATAAAAATTGACGTAGAGGGGGGAGAGTTGATGGTGTTGGAGGGGGCAGTGAACACCCTGCGTCGCTGTAAGCCCGTGGTAATATTTGAGCATGGACTTGGCGCCAGCGATTTATACGGCTCTACACCGGAGAAGGTATTTGATTTGTTGGAGGGCTGTGGATTGCGGGTATCGCTGTTGGATCGTTTCCTGAAAAACGCGCCACCCTTCACGCGGGAGGCCTTCGCGCGGCAATATTACGATCAACACAACTACTACTTTGTGGCGTATTGAGGCGCGTTATTGGTATGCAATATCAATGGACACGGCACTAGCCTATTCAATGGATCGCTGCATTGGCGAGTAATTTTCTGGTAGCGTTGGCGAGTTACCAATCTTCGAGGTCGAGGAATTTGCGCTGTTTGTCGCGTCTGTTGCGAAGTTCTGCTTCAATGTCGTTGCGGGTAAGGTCGAGTTGCCCTTTGGTTTTAAAATGGCGGTTGGAAAAAACAAACATGACCAAAAAACCTATGAAACTGACGGATGAAAGCCCACAGGCGGCAATAGCCAAGACAAAAAAGCCCAAGAGATGCGCTACGATGCCGAGCAATACCCAGCCTGCACCTGCTGCGCCAACGGAGAGTGCAATTCTTTGAAAACGTTGTTGGAGGTTTAGCTTTTCGCAGACCTTAGAGTGTAACTCCATCAAATAATCGGAGTCGTAATGTTTGGCCCCCAAATCATTCAACAGGCACAACTCGTCAGACGCTTCGCTTTCGAGGCGTTCGAAGATGTCCGGCGCTTTTTTTTTGCGAAACATGGCGTGATAAAGTTGATAAAATGGGTTTCTCTGCACAGTAGTAAAGGATAAAAGTTAACTGGTTAGGTTGTACGCTGTGTGGCACAAAAAGCCCCGCTTTTTGTCTTAGAATCTACCACTTAACCAGTCACAAATTAATACCAAACAGACAAACGGATATTTCACACAGCATGGTTGCGCTGCGCCGTACAAAATTACAACATTAAGTCTTAATTTCGAAACAGAAATTTTTACATAAAACTATCGGGGCTTCTTGTGCCGCACTCAGTGAATGACAGCACTTGGTAAATGCACTGTTGTTGCGAAAATATACACCATGACCATTGAGCAAGCACAAAAAACTGTTGATGATTGGATCCAAACCATTGGAATCCGTTATTTTTCAGAACTGACCAATACCGCCATTCTTGCGGAAGAAGTGGGGGAGGTTGCTCGCCTCATGTCGAGGTTGTACGGCGAGCAGTCGTTCAAAACACCTGAGCAGGCCGCTACCGCTCCTGCCGAACTCGCCGATGAGTTGGCCGATGTATTGTTTGTGGTGATCTGTCTGGCCAATCAAACCGGGGTAAACCTGACCGAGGCTTTTCAAAAAAACCTAGAAAAAAAAACCAACCGAGATGCCAATCGGCATGCCAACAACGAAAAATTATCGACGCCTGCCTGAAACCACACACATCATTGCACCTTTTTACGACTTTTGGCGTTTGCTAGTATCCATTCATCATCCGACAAACCACGGTCTGATACCTCCTGTCATGAAGAAGCTCATTTTTGCGGGCATTACCCGCACCCTTTTGTTGATTGCCGTCATCCTCTTTCAGGGGGTATTTTTCGGCAGCCTTGCGGCGCAAGTCCCAGCGAAGTTCTCCGACAACCCCACTGAATTTGTGGAAAAATTGGGAGAATTTATGACAGCTTCCAAGCGCCCTGATATGGAGGAAACCTTTGCTGCTTTTAAAAAATTATACCGTACGGGAGGTTTTAAAGACAGTGAAATAAAGCGCATTACATTGATTTCCAATATTTTAGGCGCGCAAAATCTCGCTTCATTCCCCTACTATAAAGACTATATCAACGCGGTGATTGCGGCCAAAAACAATCCCGATACGTTGCTTTTTACCCGTTGGCAAACTTTTGCGGAAACGGTACTTGGCGGCATTGAAAAAGGGCGTACCAAGCCCATTTCTCAGTTTCTTGAATTCTCCAGTGATCTTTTGACAGCACGCGCGCTCAAGACAGGCGAGGGCGGCGCCGTTACGTGGAGAATCAGTGGTGGCAATTTTGACTTTGACTATGTGGACAAAGCGCCCATACTCTTATGCCGGGATGTTGACCTGATTGGCGCCAGGAAACTGGACTCTGTGATGGTAATTAAAACATCCGGTGTATTCTTCCCGTACGACAACATCTGGAAGGGTGCAGGCGGCAGCGTATCTTGGGAAGAAACTGGCATGGATCCCTCCATTCATGTCGTGCTTGGCCAGTACAAAGTGGAGGTTAACAAGCCACTATTTCAGTGTGATACCGCCACACTGTACTACCCACTCTATTTTAAAGAAGGCATCAAAGGGCGTTTTGAACACAACGTGGTGGTCAGTCCTAAAAGTGCTTCCGCGAAAGCAGATTCTTTGCGCACATTCCAGTTTCCACGGTTCGAATCTTTCGAAAAACGCTTAAAAATCAACAATATAGGCAGTGGGATTGAATATTTGGGTGGGTTTAAGCTATCGGGCAACTCCCTGTATGGATACGGTTCGGGTTCCGAGCAGGCCCAGATGACGGTGTACAACAAAAAACACCAGCGAATATTCTTTGGCAAAGCGTCGTTGTTCATCATCAAGCGCGGCGTGAGTGTGATCGGCGAAGCCGTGGATGCCAAACTTTACATGGACACCGACAGCCTCTATCACCCGGCCGCTACGCTCCGGCTCGACATACCCAAGCAGGTGATCACCCTTGCGCAAGGTGAAAAAGGATCTGAACAAAACCCCTTTTTCTCTTCTTTTTACAACATGAGCCTCAACACCGATCGAGTCGCCTGGTACATGAACCAAGACTCGTTGGAAATAGGCTCCCACACCGGAATCAAGGGTACCCAGGAAACAGTGAGTTTTGAAAGTAGCAACTACTACGATGCCAATGTGTACCAAAACATCCAGAACATCGCCTCGCAAAACCCAATCTCTACCCTCTACCGCGTCTGGCAAAAAACGGACCTTGACAAAGAAGAAAATGGCCGGTTCGTCACGGACAACGCATTTGCCTTTGAAATCAACGAAAAATTTGATTATTCCAGCCTTCAAACCCTGCTGGGTCAGATGGTAGAGGAAGGGTTTATCAACTATTACTTTGACAGGCATCAAATTGAACTTCGCGACAAACTGGTGCACTATGCGCTGGCAAGTCAGGGGAAACGCGACTTTGACGCCATCAACATCGTATCAGAAAGCGCAAAATCCAACGCCAAGCTTGACCTTGTAACAAAGGAAACGCAGATTGATGCCGTAAAAAAATTGGATCTCAGCAAGCGCCAGAAAGTGGCATTGTTGCCTGAAGAGAAGCAACTCACCCTCCTCAAAAACCGTGATATGCGCTTTGGCGGGCGGTTGTACGCTGGAATGACGTTGTTTCAGGGCAGTAATATGCGCTTTACCTACGACAAGTTTCAGGTAGAATTTGACTCCGTGCGCCACCTGGATTTTTATATTCCCACCGGGGAATTCGACAACAACAAACAACCCATTGCCAATGCCATGAGTTCCAACATTGAGCAATTGAGCGGTGCGTTGCTCGTAGATGCTCCCAACAACAAATCGGGTAGGGAAGACCTCGGAATATTCCCCTCCCTTCAGTCGAAAAAGAACTCCTTTGTTTATTACGACCGAAAAGACATCCAGGCAGGTGCTTACACCCGCGACTCCTTTTATTTTAAACTCGACCCTTTTTCCTTCAATGGCTTGGACAGTTACACCAAGGAACAGCTGAAATTTAAAGGTGAATTTTTTCCGGCAACCATTTTCTTGCCAATCAAAGAGACCATTGTGGTGCGTGATGAAGACAAGTCCTTTGGTTTTATTCACCGCACCCCGCCGACCGGTTATCCCACATACACAAAAAAAGGCAATTATACGGGTGAGCTCGACCTGAGCAACAAGGGCTTGCGCGGCAAGGGTATCCTAGAGTATCTTACCGCCGACATCGAGTCGGAGGATTTTATCTTCCGACCAAAACAGACCACCGGAACGGCAAAGAAGTTTTTCATGACCGAGGATCGTGCGAGTGCGGTCAAATTACCCCAGGCAAAGGGGGAAAATGTATCGGTCAACTGGCTGCCCTTCAAGGATTCGATGTACGTACAGAGCAAGGCCAAGGATTTTGATTTGTTCAAGGCCGCGGGATACACCCACAAAGGCGTATTGATTTTGACGCCATCGGGCTTGAAAGGCCGCGGTGAGTTTGAATGGGCAGAGGGTCGGTTGACCTCGAAAATTATTTCTTATGGGCCGTTTCAGGCGAGTGCCGATACGGGCAACCTAGAGATCAAGGCGCTCAACAACAAGGGGATCGCTTTTGACTCGCGGAATGTGGATGGCGAATTGGATTTCGACGCTCAAAACGGCCACTTCAAAGCCAATTCGGAGGATGCGACCACCACCTTGCCCCTCGACCAATACCGCACGTCGATGAATGAGTTCACGTGGGATATGAGGCGCCAGACCATCGAATTTAAAGCCGATGCCAAGCGGCTTGGCAAGTTTATCTCCATCGATAAAGCGCAGGATTCACTCGCGTTTGAGGGTAAAACGGCCCTATACGACCTTAAAACCAATCTTCTCCGCATCGGTGGTGTGAAAATCATCAACACGGCCGATGCGTATGTGTACCCCCCGGATACCGCGGATATTTTTATCCAATCGGGGGGGGCTATGCGCCAGATTCACAATGCCCGCATCGAAGCCGATACCCAGAGCAAGTACCACACCATCAACCGTGCTACGGTGGATATTTTGGGAAAAAACGTGTACAAAGCAACAGGATTTTACCAATACAATATTCCGGGGTACGACCAGGAAGTCTTTTTCAACAACATCAAAGGCGACCTTCAGACCGATAAAAGCTACCATCGGAGTGTGATTACCACCGCCGCTGGCGATATCCCGGAAAAAGACTCTTTCCGCATGGATGTGAAGACTTTTTTCAACGGGAAAATGATCCTTGAAGCCAGTAAAAAAAATATGCGCTTTGAAGGCTACGCCGTCTTGGATGCTGATAAATTGCCTGCTCGACAGTGGTTTACCTTGTTTGCTGAGGTAGATAAAAACGACCCCACCTTGCGGGTCAAAAACGCCAAAAACGCCGACGACGACCCGATGGTGGCGGGTTTTTATATTTTCCGGGAAACCGGTGAGGCATACCCACGTGTGATGCTTCCGGCGCTCTCCCGCGTAGATCGCCCACTCATAGATTGTAAAGATGTGATCAAATACGACGCCAAAACGGACCGATTTACCTTTGGCGACTCTCTGCGCGTCGTAGGTGGTGCCGAAAAAGGAGCCAAAATGGTCTTTGACAACAGGGTAGGAACCATACAGGCTGAAGGGCCCATCAACATCGGCTCGGGGTTGGAATACATGAAAATCAAAGCGGCAGGCCGGCTCAAATCCGACTTCAATACCGTGACCGACACCACAACATTTGAAGTGACCGGCGAAATTATGACAGGCGTCGAACTGCCCATCCCCAAAATACTGCTGGATCTGGTGGTCAATGACCTGAAACTGGCCAGTTTTGACGCCCCTGGGGCCGTGTACAACACCAACAGCGCCTTTTACCAACCAACCGTCCACGAGTTTGTCAGTGAAGAAAAAGAATGGGCGGAAATGCAGGCAAATTTGCGGATCAACGCCATTTTATTGCCCAAAAAAGACGATAAATTCACCTTCGTATTCGGTCGGCATGCCGTGCGCTGGAACAACGAATATGCTGCCTTTGTCACCATGGATGACAAATTTCCCCTGATCAGCATTGCAGGCCAGCCCATCAACAAAAACCTGACGATGTTTATCTCTTATAAAATGCCTGGGGGCGGTGAAGACAAGTTTTCCCTTTACCTCAAAGCCTCTCCCGACCTATGGTATTTTTTCAGCTACCAACCCAACCCGGATGGTGGCGCCGATCTCAACGTGGTGTCGAGTAGTACCAAGTTCAATGACTTGATGCTCAGCATGAAAGCAAAAGACACCAAGATTAAAATGCCGGATGGGAAAATAGTGGAAGTGGCTTTGGTGAATGCTTCCAGTGCTGAATCGCTGGTCAATTTTGTGCGGTCAGGCAGAACAACGGAGTAATTCAGCAAAGTTTTTTTATCGTTGGACAACCCAAAAAGAAGATGCTGCGTCAAACCTTCACTCCCCAGCATTCACTCGAAAATAATTTGAAAAATTAACTTGTTCTATATGAAAAATTCACCCGTACTGTCGCTGTTTGTCGTGACGGCAATGCTGTCAGGAAATGCGCTGTTCGCCCAGTTTTCACCAAAATGTGTTGATGGCAACAACCCCATTACTGGAGAACGGTGTGCCAATTCTGTTACCTCCGCCGTTCCATTTCTTCGGATTGTGCCAGATGCCCGCGGTGGGGCCATGGGCGACGTAGGTATTGCCACGTCAGCAGACCCCAATGGGATGCACTACAACCCTTCTAAGCTTGCTTTTGCCGATAAAAATGTGGCTATTTCCGCCACCTATACGCCTTGGATGCGCAATTTAGGGCTCAACGATGTGTATCTTGCCTATTTGGCGGGCTATTTCAAAATTGACGAATTTCAGGCAATTGGCGCCAGTCTCCGATACTTTTCGTTGGGCGATATTGAGTTTACCAACGACCAAGGTGAGTCTTTAGGCCAAGGCAAGCCCAATGAGTTTGAATTCTCCGGGGCCTATACCCGCAAACTCACCGAAAAATTCTCCGCAGCTGTTGGTGCTAAATTTATTTACTCAAACCTCGCTACCGGCCGTATTGTGGAAGGCATTGAAATCAAGCCTGGGATCGCCGGCGCCGCAGATCTTTCCATGACCTACAAAACGAAAACAAAGATTTCTGATTACAAGAGCGACTTTACTTTTGGCGCAGCCATCAGCAACCTGGGTTCCAAGATTACCTATACCAATTCTGTTAACCGCGACTATATTCCGACCAACCTCGGATTGGGTGGCGCGTTGAAAATCGGGCTCGATGAATTTAACTCCATTACGTTCAGCACCGACCTCAATAAATTGCTGGTGCCAACGCCCCGCCCGGAAGTGGACGATGACGGCGATGGCGTTCCCGATTACAAGCAATACTCGCCCATTCGTGGGGTGTTCAAGTCTTTTGGTGACGCGCCGGGTGGCTTCAGTGAAGAGTTGAAGGAGATGACCTACGGCTTGGGCGCTGAATATTGGTACGACGACCAGTTCGCCGTGCGCATGGGTTATTTTTACGAACACTGGTCAAAGGGTAATCGCAAATATTTCAGCATCGGTCTCGGTATTAAATACAATATTTTCGGACTTAATTTCTCTTACCTTGTGCCCACAAGCAACCAGCGCAATCCGCTGGACAACACGCTGCGGTTCTCCCTCTTGTTCGATTTTGACGCCTTCGATGCAGAAGAAGAGTAGGGGCTTTTGACCATTGAACAACAAGGCTGTCCCAAACGGTTTTAAGGGGCGATAAATGTTGACGTAGTTTTTTCGGTATTCCTAGGGTATAACGCACCCCAGTTGGAATCCTCGGAAAAAACGGATCAACCTTTATCGCCTCTTTTTTTTGAGGCACTATTGTGTGTAATGGGTTGGTTGGCACGTTTTTTTGTCTCAGACGCGACCACCTAATCAGTTACTTTTTTCTATTCGTGCGACTTATTGTGTGAATCTGAATTGAATCAACTTTCTTTGTGCACCTAATAGGACATCAAAACCAATGGCAAAGATTTTAATAGTTGACGATGAGACACCCATCCGCCGCACCTTGCGCGACATACTGGAATTTGAAGGGTATGACGTAGAGGAAGCCGTGGACGGCCTTGACTGCATCGCTAAAGTGCAGAAAGAAAAGTTTGATGTCATCATCACGGACATCAAAATGCCCAAAATGGACGGCATTGAGGCTTTGGAACGGCTCCAAATCCTCTCTCCTGAGACACCGGTCATCATGGTGAGCGGCCATGGAACCATTGATACGGCCGTTGAAGCAGTGAAAAAAGGCGCTTTCGATTTTATTTCCAAGCCGCCCGATCTCAACCGCATGCTCATCACGGTGCGCAATGCCCTTGACCGCAGTGAGTTGGTCAACACCACCCAAGTGTTGCGCAAACAAGTAAAAGGCAACAAAGGGGTGAACATGATTGGCGAGAGCGCGCCCATCAAGGAGATCAAAAAAATGCTTGAACGCGTGGCTCCCACCGAAAGCAGGGTGCTCATAACGGGTCAAAACGGTACAGGAAAAGAGCTCGTAGCCCGCTGGATCCACGAAAAAAGCAACCGCTCCGATGGACCCATCGTAGAGGTCAATTGCGCGGCAATCCCTTCAGAATTAATTGAAAGCGAGCTTTTTGGTCATAAAAAAGGATCGTTTACGGGCGCTATTGCCGATAAGCCCGGCAAGTTTGAGTCGGCCAACGGTGGCACGTTGTTCCTAGACGAAATTGGCGACATGAGCAATGATGCCCAAGCCAAAGTGCTCCGTGCTTTGCAAGAAAGTAAAATTACCCGTGTTGGTGACAACAAAGAAATTAAGGTTGATGTGCGCGTATTGGCCGCTACCAACAAAGATCTCCGCGAAGAAATTGCAGCGGGCCGCTTCCGGGAAGACCTCTATCACCGATTGGCCGTCATCGTGGTGCGGGTGCCATCGCTCAACGAACGCCGCGAAGATATCCCACTCCTGCTGGAACACTTCAATCGGAGAATTGCCGATGATTACGGGCATTCCCCAAAACAATTTACCCCCGATGCCATGAAGGCGCTGCAGGAATACAACTGGACCGGTAATATCCGGGAATTGGCCAACGTCATTGAACGGCTCTTTATCCTCTGTGATCAAACGGTTACAGAAGATGATGTGCGGCAGTATGTTTACCCAAATAAATAGCTCATATTAATTTGGTGCGAAGATTATTGTACTGCAAATGAAATATTTTTGTCGGATTTTGGCGTAAAGTAATTTTTTCCCACATGAACACAAAGGATAAATTAGGTTTGTTCGAATTTCATCCGGAACAGTGGTGCACAGCCAAGTGGCCCGTTGACAGTAAAAAAAAGGTAGTAACTGGTTGGCTGGTCGCGTCTGAAACAAAAAAGTGGCCATTTTTTTGTCTCAGACGCGACCAGCCAAGTTTTTACAAAAAAAGACAAGCACGAAAAGTTGTGTGACGGACAATTTTCCATGTCAGGTTCCCGAGGGTTCCGGGCATTTAAACACAACGCATAATCCACACCATGCTCAACAGCGCCCGATTTTCTCCTCGAAACACAGTTTCGAGTGTTTTTTTATAGCCCATTTTTACGTGACCAATTGTTTTTTTTTATCCAATAATTTCTAATCAACGATGTTTGCACAAATTACGTCTTATTGGTTAGCGCCTAGGTTGACTCATTTTATTAAAAATGGTCTGCGCGCCAGTCCCGCCTTATTTCGCCTCCTCTTTTTGGCAGGTTTGATTTCCACCGCAACAGCGGGCAACACCCGCGGAATCGCGGATGCTTTCTATCCTGGAGACTCGACGATTGCCGCCACCATTTGCGGCAATGAAACGTACCCATTTAATGGTCAATCGCTCAGTGTTTCGGGCAATTACACGGCTGTTTACACGGCGGAAGACGGTACCGATTCCACGGTCACCTTACAATTGTTGGTGTTGCCGGTTTCGGTTGATACCATCACAGCCTCTATTTGCCAAGGTCAAACCTATTTCTTTTTTGGCCAGACCCTTCAAGTATCCGGCTCCTACCAAGAAGTACTGTCCGGTACCAACGGGTGTGACTCAACGGTTACCTTGAATTTAACCGTCTTACAACCTTCGGAAACCAACCTCTCTGTCGGTATTTGTAGGGGTTCTTCTTACCTATTCCAAGGCGATACGCTTTATGAAAGCGGCTTGTATTTATCTACCCTGACAGCTGCCAACGGCTGTGACTCCTTGCTTTGGCTTGACCTGCAGGTTGTAAATTTCTTTGATATTCAGCAAACACAGGCAATATGTGCCGGCGACTCCATACAATTTGGTGGTGCAGTGCTGGACACTTCGGGTGTTTACGTGCATTTGCTGCTCGCGAGTGGGGGTTGTGATTCCATCATCACACTGACGTTGACGGTATTGCCCAATTCGTCATCCAACCTGAATGCCAGCATTTGCCAGGGCGTATCGTACCTATATCAAGGAGATACTTTGACGGAAAGTGGTTTATACGATTATACACTAACTGCTTCGAATGGCTGCGATTCACTGGTACGCCTAAATTTGTCTGTTGTCGAGTTTTATGATGTGCAACAGACGGCGGTGATCTGCGCTGGTGAAGGGTATAATTTTGGCGGTGCAATACTCCAGGCACCGGGTGTTTACGTAGATTCCCTGTTGGCCAATGGCGGTTGTGATTCTATTTTGACACTTCATTTGACGGTCTTACCGGTTTCCGGAACTTCGAGCAATGTCACCCTTTGCGATGGGTTGACCTATATTTTTGAAGGAGATACCTTGAGCAGCAGTGGATTATATGTACATACGTATGTTGCAGATAACGGCTGTGATTCCTTGGTAAGTCTGCAACTCAATTTTGTGCCTTATTTTGAAACAGCCTTGCAGGTTTCTATCTGCAACGGTGACAGCTACCCATTTGGGGGGCAGCAACTGATGCTGGAAGGGGTGTACACCGACACACTCTCAGCGGTTGGTGGTTGCGATTCTGTGCTGACCCTGACGCTCTCATTTTTCACCGTTCCCAACGGGACCGATGGCGCGACTATTTGCGCAGGCGAGTCCTTTGTGTATCAAGGAGAATCCCTGTCAGAAGCTGGCCCACACGATTTTATTATAGAAAGTTCGAATGGTTGTGATTCACTGGTAACCTTTACATTGACAGTTTTACCGGTGGCGCATACCGTTCTGGATGCTGTTATTTGTGCCGGTGAAACGTATGAATTCAACGGTCAAACCCTGGGTTCGCAGGGTGTTTATGAGTTGGTGCTTCCGGGTTCCAACGGTTGCGATTCTATCGTTAACCTTGTGCTGATTGTATTGCCAGAAGCCACGACGTCCTTGATAGCCACTGTTTGTGCCGGGGAGACCTATGTTTTCAACGGTGACACCTTGGAAGCATCGGGTGTATATACTTCTAACCTGTTCACAACAGTAGGCTGTGATTCCACGGTGACCCTTACCTTGAATGTGTTGCCGGAACAAACTACGGCCGTATCGGCAGTGATTTGCGCGGGCGCATCGTACGAATTTGCCGGAGTTGCGCGCACAGAATCAGGTACGTACACCGCCGTTCTGGCTGATACCAATGGTTGTGATTCTACGGTAACACTGCAATTGACGGTATTGCCATTGCAACAGACCAACGTCGAAGCCACCATTTGTGAGGGCACCAGCTACCCGTTCAATGGAGCAGCGCCCTCGGTTGAAGGTGTTTACACGGTTACTTTGCCGGGTTCCAACGGTTGCGACAGTCTTGTGACCCTTACCCTGGCGGTATTGCCGACCCAAAAAACAGAGATTGATGCCACCATTTGTGAAGGCAATGTGTATTTTTATTATGGCCAAGCGCTGACGGGTAGCGGCGACTATTCCTTTGGGCTTACGGGGGTAAATGGCTGTGATTCAACCGTTACAATCCATTTGACAGTACTTCCGACACAACATACGGCCATTGTGGCATCGGCCTGTGTTGGGACGCCCTATGAGTACAACGGACAATTATTCTCGGAAACAGGAGTGTACGATATCGTTTTTCAGGGTTCTAACGGCTGCGATTCTGTGGTAACGCTCAATCTGCTGGTTCGCCCTACCTTCATCAGCTTGCTGGGAGTAACAGAATGTCAGGGTACGGTATATGTGTTTAACGGCACAACCCTGGATACCTCCGGTACGTATGTGGCCAATTTGACGAATATTTATGGTTGCGACAGCACCGTAATATTGAACCTGACGTTTGTCAATACCCTAACATCGTACTTTCAGGCATCTATTTGTGCCGGTGGTTCTTATATATTTGGGACGGATACACTCACGGAAAGCGGCGAATATACCCAAACATTTGAAGCAATCGGTGGCTGTGACTCTCTGGTGACGCTTGGTCTGGTGGTGTTGCCATTGAGCAACAGTGCCGTCAGCGTGTCCATCTGTGCAGGCTCCACGTATCAGTTCAATGGGCAATTGTTGTCTGATCCTGGAACGTACACTGCCACCCTGACGTCCTCCAATGGTTGCGATTCAACGGTGGTTTTAACCCTCCGTGTGTTGCCGACATCGGGTTCTGTGGTTGATGCAACCATTTGTTCCAACGAAACGTACGGTTTTGCGGGTGCTGCGCTCTCCGAAACCGGTGTTTACGTCAATATTCTCCCGTCATCCAATGGCTGTGACTCTACGGTCACCTTGAATTTGTTGGTGTTGCCGGCCGTTGCCACGTCGGTAGCTGGCACCATTTGCGCAGGGGAGTATTATACTTTTGGGGATACGTTGTTGAGTGTATCTGGCACCTATACGGCAAGTTTTGCAGCAGCAAATGGCTGTGACTCGGTGGTTACCCTCGTACTGCAAGTTGTACCGGTATCACAGGGGTATGTCGAAGCCATTGAATACTGCGGTCGGCCGTACGAGTTCAACGGTGTTTCCCTTACCGAGAGCGGTTTATATTCCGTCGTTTTGGAGCATGCTGCTGCCAGTGGGTGCGACTCCGTTGCGACCCTTTCGTTGACGCTGTTGCCAGAATACCCGTTGACGATAGAATTTGGATTTATTTGTGCCGGCGAATCATATCCGTTCCACGGCACATCTTTTTCAGATCCGGGTACCTACTATTTTGCTGCTACCTCGGTGAACGGCTGCGACTCTGTCGTCGCACTGATTCTGACGGTAGGTACCTTGACGGTATCCACCACGTTGTCCGATGGTGTTCTGACGGCTTCTGCATCATCGCCTTTCAGCACATTTGCATGGGTTGATTGCGCTACCAACCAGTTTTTGGCCAACGGCAGTCAGTTTACGCCGACGGTCTCCGGTTCGTATGCTGTTATTGCAACCGACACGATTGGTTGCACGGCACTTTCATCGTGTGTTACGGTGGTCATCAGTGCCGTCAACGCGTTGTTGGCCGATTCGGGCTGGGCTATCCAGCCAAATCCTGCTGCTGAAAGTACGGCGGTCTTGTTGAAGGAATCTCTGACGCAGGATATTTCATTGGAGGTATTTGATGTCTCTGGTCGTTTGTTGTACCAGCAGCCGGTGGCCGCGGGCACTGTTCAAGTTGACATGGATATCAGTGCTTTCCCGGACGGGGTATTGCTGGTTCGTTTGACATCGGCCCAAGGCGTCTCTTCCAAACGGTTGATGAAAGGCCATTGATCACAAGTAACTGGTTAGCGTGGTCGCGTCTGTGACAAAAAAGTGGCCATTTTTTGTCAGACGAAGCAGATTTTTGCAGGCCGTAGCAGCGCTACGGTCAAAAAAATATGCGAAGTATGGCGGAAAATGGGCCTTTTTGTGCCAGACAGCGTGCCACCTAACCAGTTACGATCAAAGAGCTATTTTTTTTGAGTTTACAATAGGAGGAAGGGTGTTCCCGGAAGGGAGCACCCTTCTTTTCGCCTGTTTAGGAGGTATTTTTTGTGGTTGTTTTGGCTTGGCGCGCGGTCTGACGTAAAAAAGATCCTTTTTTGGCCAGACAGGGAGCTATCTAACCTTTAAATTTTTGTCTTAGACGGGATCAACCAACTAGGCGCCTATTTTTTTTACTTCTTTTTTGCCTTCAAACGGCATTTCGCCATTCTCGGCACGAAATTTTCATTGGTATAAAGTTAATCAATTTGCTATCTGATCATTTTTACTCTTTTCCCAACCACACGATGCGATTTTTTTTAATATGTTTATTGGGCTTTGTCAATCAAGCCATCGTTTTGGCGCATGCGCCGCCAGCCACCAACACCTTTCACACATCGGAAGCGCTACATACCACTGCTTCAAGCGATGTACCGTTGGCCTTGGCCGTAGATTCTATTCACCATGTAAATTGTTCGCGTTTTACGGGATATTTACGGGTTGTTGCCAGTGGAGGCCTTCCGGCCTATTCGTATTTGTGGAGCAACGGCAACACGGGCACACTGGCTACCAATTTGGTGCCAGGAAATTACACGATTACCGTTACAGACAGTGAGGGCACTACGGCGACGGTGGGTGCCGTGATACTGGAAGATTTTACGCTCCCGACGGCCAATGCGGGCGTTGATTTCAACGTTATCTGTGCCAATACCGTCACAAGTTTGAATGGCACAGGATCTGTCGGTGCTGAATTTAGGTATTTGTGGACAGCATTGAATGGCGGGATTATTCAATCTGGCGCCACCACCCTGACACCGGTTATCCGACATATTGGGGCATTTACCCTTCAGGTGACCAACATCGTAAATGGTTGTACCAGCACCTCGTCGGTGGTGGTGCTTTCCACCTACCAACCACCGCTTGTAACAGCCACGGGGGGTAATTTTTCCTGTTATCAACCGAGTGTGGTGTTGAATTCGACGTATCCGCTTGAAAATACAACATTTGTATGGAATGGGCCCGGTATGTATGTTTCTTATGCCCTTCACCCACAGGTATCAACTGTCGGAACATTTGTGTTCAAAGTGACCGATACCCTGACAACCTGTGTTGGTACTGCCAATACGGTGGTGACAGGCGACACTTCCAAGCCTGTCGTACTTCCTACGGGCGCTATCTTGAATTGTTCGCAACCGATTTCCGCAATTTCTGGAACCTATACACCGATGATGGTGAATTTTTCCTGGACGGGTCCTTTTGGTTTTACTTCCACTCAGCAATCGCCGGTGGTATCGGCAACAGGCACTTATTTCGTGACGGTCACCAATCCGGCGAATGGATGTTCTACGACCAAGACCACCACCGTAACGTCCAATTTTACGCCGCCCACGGCCATGGCATCTGTCAATGCGCAGCTCACTTGCGTGCTAAACACGGTGTTGTTGCTTGGCAACGGAAGCCCCATCGGAATTACGTATGCCTGGTCGGGCCCGGGAGGATTTACGTCTAACGTTCAAAATGCGTTGACAACGGTTCCCGGCGTTTACAAGTTGACCACCCAAAATCCGGTAAACGGTTGTACGGCGACAGCCACCACCACCGTTGTGCTGAACAATACCCCACCGGGCGTAACGGCTTTGGGTGGGTTAAAGACCTGTATTAGTCCGACGGTCACCCTTCAAGCGACCAGTAACACACCGGGTGTAACCTTTAAATGGTCCGGCCCCAATAATTTCATTTCTACCATACCCAATCCCATGGTGACCCAGGTGGGTACGTATGGGGTGACGGCTACCAACCCCGTCAATGGTTGTACCAGTGTTGCAACGGTCAGTGTTACACAAAACATTACCCCTCCAACGCTTACCACCACCACTACCACCATCAATTGCTACAATCCGGCGCCGCGTGTTGTTGCGACGTCCCAGACCAATGGGGCGACCTTTTCTTGGGCTGGTCCAAATGGTTATACGGCCATGATTTCAAATCCGGTGGTGGTTGTGGGCGGCACCTATTCTGTGACGGTCACCAACCCGGTCAATGGATGTACCAATTACAACGCCATCAGTGTGGCTGAAAATCTAGCGCTACCCAACGTTTATGCCGGTGAGGATCGGGCCCTCAATTGTAATTTTTCATCTGTTTTAGTCAACCCCATTGGCACGTCCACGGGTGTTGGCATCACGTACCAATGGACGACTGTCGATGGGCATATTTTTTCGGGCGCCATGTCATTTTTTGCGCGGTTTGATGCCATTGGGCATTATACGTTGTCTGTAAAAAACACGGCGAGCGGTTGTATCGCGCAAGACAGCATGGAGGTAACGCAAACACCTCCGTTGTCGCTTACTGTTGCGCTCGTGAGCCCCATTTCTTGTAATGGCAACACCAACGCATCGGTGAAGGCCACGCCCGTTGGCGGTTCCGGATATTATACCTACATGTGGTCCACGGGCAGCCAGGCTGCTACACTGACCAACTTGGGGCCGGCCACGTATGTTGTTACGGCCACAGATTCTGAGGGGTGCTCGTCTGTTGCTACCATTTCTGTTGTGCAACCAACGGTGGTACAAGCGGCGGTATCGGCCAACGCACAAACACTGGTCGGGGTCAACAATGGCTCTGCCAGCGTAACGCCATCTGGTGGTACGGCACCTTACACGGTGCATTGGAACAACGCAGGGACTACCTTGGTCATTCCCAACCTTGCGCCGGGGATCTACACCGTCACGGTGACGGACAGCAAAGGCTGTACCAAGAGCAACAGCGTCACGGTGAATGCGGTGCTTTGTACCATCACAGGCGCTGTGGCAGTCACCAACCTCAATTGTTCGGGTGTGGCAAGTGGTGTAGCAACGGTCAATGTCACGAATGTACCAACGCCCCTCACCTACAATTGGTCGAACGGCATGCAATCCAAAACAGCGGCCAATCTTGCGGCGGGCAACTATTCGGTCACGGTCACGGGAGCCAATGGTTGCTCCATCGTGCTGACGGCTCAAATATCCAGCCCTCCCCCCTTGACATTGTCGGTTGTTACAAACACCAGTGTTACCTGTGCAGGCCTTCAAAATGGTGGGGCTACTGTCAGTGCTTCTGGTGGAACAGCCCCTTATACGTATGCTTGGTCGAATGGCGGTACCGGAAGTACAGCAACCACCTTGGGCGCCGGTAGTTACTCCGTGGTTACCACCGATGCACTTGGCTGTACCGTTTCTCAAACGACACAAATCAGTGCCCCCCCGCCAGTAGAGCTCACCGTTTTGACCTCAATAGATGTGGCCTGTATTGACGGTCAGGGTGGGGCCATTACCGTGACGGGTTCAGGGGGTACTGCTCCACTGAGTTACGCTTGGTCGAACAGTGCCACGGGTACAGCGATCAGTGGCTTGGCCATTGGGAATTACCGCTGTACCGTCACCGATTCCAAAGGTTGTAGTAAGAACCTCAGTGTGCAAATTGTGGCGACAGACCATGTGCCGCCGCAACTGATCCTCCAGAATGCCAGCATTGCACTGGGTACATCGGGTATGGCCTTGGTTACACCTGCGCTGTTTGACAACGGAAGTTTTGACCAGAGTTGTGGTATTGCCACGTGGGCCATCAGTCCAACGTCGTTTAATTGCAGTCAACTGGGTACACAGACAGTGACACTCACCGCCACGGATAAAAATGGCAATGCCGCCACGGGTACGGCCTTGGTGACAGTATCAGACAATATTGCGCCGGTATTGACCTGCCCCGCCAGCCAGGAAGCCTCCTATTGTTCTTCCACCATAACGTTCAATGTGCCGCAGGCACAAGACAACTGCACCATCAACGGAACCCCCACGTTGATCACCGGCTTGGTTTCTGGCGCAGCATTTCCGGTTGGGACGACGGAGCAGCGGTATTCGGTAACAGATGCCGGAGGGAACACGACGACGTGCTCGTTTACAATCACCATAACGGGGAGTTCCAATGTGACCACCGTGGTGGATCCGACCACCTGTGCCGGCGGCTGCGATGGCAGCGCTTCGCTGGTTATTTCCGGCGGCGGAACCACGCCTTCGGTGGTATGGAGCAACGGTCAAACGGGATTGGTTGCGACAAATTTGTGTCCGGGCAACTATGTCGCCACGTTGTCCGACGCGATGGGTTGTACGCAGGCATACGTGGTTCAGATACAGGTTTTAGACACCCAGGTGCCGGTATTGACTTGTCCGGACAATGTTGAAACGGGCTATTGCAATACAGCAGTAACGTTTGCGCAGCCGCAGGTATTGGACAATTGTACGGTCAATTATCAATTGTTGCAACTTATTGGTGGGTTGCCATCGGGGTCTTCTTTCCCTTTGGGTGTTACACCGGTCGTATTTCGATACATTGATGGTGGTGGCAACATAGGAGAGTGTTCCTTTAATGTCACGGTTCATTTTGCGGCGAGCATCAATTCCAGTGCTTCCAATACTACTTGCGCAGGCAGTTGCAACGGGACCGCATCGATCAGCATCAGCGGTGGACAGGGCCCATTTGGTATATTGTGGAGCAATGGCGTCAGCGGATCGACGCTTGGCGCCCTTTGCCCGGGGATGTACACGGCCACTATTTCGGATGTGGACGGATGTTTTCAGGTACAGCCTATCCAGATTTCTGAGCCATCCCCACTGACTTTGGGTATGTCAACCGTGGTTGATGACGTGTTAAACATGGGTGTTGGCAGTATCAACATCAGTATGACGGGAGGTGTTATGCCCTACCATTATGTTTGGACCCGCAATGGTCAGGCGTATTCAACCACACAAAATATACCGGCACTGTTTGCTGGCGAATATGTCTTGGTGGTCACGGATGCCAATGGATGCACCTATATGAGTACGCCGTTCCTGGTTGGCACTTCTGTTGGCACAACAACCGTCGAGGGGCTTGCTCCTTGGCAGCTCTACCCCAATCCTGCGTTGTCGGAGGTGTTTTTAGCCGTGGAAGCGTGGGTTGATTTTGACACGCAGCTCAGCATTGTAGATGCGTCGGGTCGTATATTGCTGGATCGGGCATTGTTGTCTGACGCGGCATCGCCCGTTCGGATTGACCTGAGTGGATTTCCAGATGGCATACTGTTGGTTCGTTTGACCAACCGTTTTGGAAGCAGTTCCAAGCATTTGCTGAAAATCCGCCGATAAGACAACTTTTCATCAAGGGTAACGGGTTGGGTGGTTGCGACCACCCAACCCGTTACCAAAAAAATGGGTAGCACGGCTTTTTTGCTGTGCTACCCATTTTGTATAAGTTGAGTAACTACTGGTTAGGCGACATGCTGTCTGGCCCAAAAATGGCCACTTTTTTGGCTCAGACGCGATCAAGCTAACCAGTTACTAAGTTGACATTCAACATTACACCGTGATTACCTGTTCCGTGTGATTTCCGGTATCAACTTTTGTGATGATGCGTTCAATATGGCTGGTTTCGTTTATGACGAAAGTTGTTCGGTTGATGCCCATGTAGGCGCGTCCCATAAATTTTTTCTCTCCCCATACCCCGTAAGCTTCAGATACTGCGTGGTCTTCATCGGCGAGGAGCGAGAAAGGAAGGCTGTATTTATCCTGAAATTTCACGTGTTTTTTTACAGAATCGGGGCTTACGCCGAGAATTTCATAGCCTTTGGCCAAGAAAGAGCTGTAGCTGTCGCGCAGGTTACAGGCTTGGGCGGTACAGCCGGGTGTATCGTCTTTTGGATAAAAATACAGCACCAGTTTTTTGCCTTTGTAGTCTTCCAGACGAACGGTTAGTCCTTTTTCATTGGTAGCGGAAAAATCCGGAGCGGCATCGCCTTCTTTCAGGTGTAACATGATGGTTGGTGGTGGGTAATGGTTGAAGCGGTGTGGAATGTACAAACACAGCCTTAAACGCTGGGGGGGCTGATTTTGTTCATTCCAACGTTAAGATGATTGACAGGCAACGGTGATTTTGTGTAACTGGTTGGGTGGCCCGATGTCGGGCCCAAAAAGGGCCGCTTTCCGTCCTACTTCGCCATTTTTTTGACCTTAGCAAGGCTAGGACGTGCAAAAATCTGCTTCATCTGGCAAAAAATGGCCACTTTTTTGTCTCATACACTTCACTAGCCAGTTACCTTTTAAGATGATCGATAGGCAATTTGGTGATTTTGTTTCTTATTTGGCCCTAAAAATAAGCGCGCATAAATTCTTAATACGGAAATTTCAACAAATAATAAACTAATTACAATAATTGCCAATAACAAGTATTCATTTTTATCGATATGGCTGAACATTAAGTCAACGCCAATGAATGTCGGTGTAAATGGTAGCCCGGCAAAAGCTAAACAAGAGATTAGAAACCAAAATCCATATTTTGGATGATCGTGGTTGTAACCATAAAAATCATTTAAGTCAATTTTATTTTCAATCATTTTCAATTTATACAAACTAAAAAATCCTATGCAAGCTGCTATTAACAAGCCACTTACGTATATTAAAATTTCCATATATTCGTATTTATCATTGAGAAAAGAAATAGCCAATAAAATATAAAATTGACTAGCAATAAGCATAAACCACACGACAATTGCATCTGTTCTTTTTGAGAATGATTTTAGTATTAATAACATTCCAATAAATGCGAATAATATATGTAAAAATTGGTCTAATTTTTTCGGAAGAATATCTTGATTAAGAAATAGGTAAATACCAATTGAATAGATTACAATTAATGAATATAAAACCATTTTATTGCTTAAAAAGTTTAGTTTTCTACCGATCCATTTAAATGGTGACCACATAAATTTAAATTGAAAAGTATCTAAATTCCATTCTTTCAAACTTAACACATAAATACTGTTGCTAATTTTATTGATAAAAGAAATATTTGAATCGTATTTTTTAGGTTTATAACTAAAAAACTGTTCGTGGACTAAATAGCCTAAGACAGAAGGCGATACTAACAACTGATACGTTCTTAAAAAAGCGTTTCCTGCGAAGTGAAACAAAACCAATGTGTGCCAGCCCATTGCTAATTCTACAAACATAATACCTATTTGAGAAATTGAACTATAGGCAATTTGTGTTTTTACAGTAGATTGAACACTTGCTATTAATGTAGCAACAAGAGCCGAAACCGATCCGACAGTTATTATTACAATTTTTGCGATTAGAATACTTTCCCAGTAGGCATATGTTCTCAACAGTAGGAAAACACCAATATGTGCTGAAAGTGAACCATAAAAAATAGCACTTGACGTTGTTGGCCCTTCCATAGCTCTTGGCAACCATGATGAAAACGGGAATTGAGCTGATTTTATCGAAGCGGCAATAATGATCATTACAACAATGAATAATGCATAATAATTATGCTCTTCGATATGGGAGGCAACCAAAAAAACATCTTTCAATTGAATAAAAGTAATGTTTTCATGCCATAAATGATGGCTCATCCATAATGCCAGCATTAAGCATACATCACTTAAACGATATATAGAAATTGTTTTTAATCCATTTTTTACGGGTAAATACCTGTCTCCGTAAAAAATAATCAGTATAAAGGATCCTATTCCTAAAAATTCCCAGCCTATAAAAAGTGTTTCAAAATTTCCTGAAAATATCACGATAGAGTATGCAAAGAAAAATAGCAACAAAGTGGAAAAAAAACGTTTATAACCACTATCTCTATGCAAATAAAATCGGCTAAAAATAGCAACCAAAAATGTAATTAAAAAACCCACAGCAGCAAAAACAGCCGTAATTTTATCGAAAAATAAATCAATAAATATTTCAATATTGCCTTCTTTGTAAAAGGTAAAATGTTTTATATCAAGGATGGGGCAGCCATTGCCAACCCATGAAAAAATAAAAAAAAGCAGCCCAAAAAACTGAATCCCAACTGTTAAAATAACTGTCGCGGCAATGGCATTTTCATTTTTATTTGAAAAAAACAAACTGACAATAAAACCTAATAAAGGTAATATAATAAATAATTGTAATGAATGTTCCATAGCTTAATCGTAAAAAAATATTGGTAAGTTTTCTTGTGTTGCGTGGCTAATATGGTTGGTTTCCATTTCTTTAGCATCTTCTAAAAGTGTATGGACATCCTTAAAGAAATGAATTTTATTGGCCATAGGTTTATAGGAAACAAAATTGCCTTCTTTGAAATAAAACAATTCATCAGTTTCTGGATTTATGACTGAAAGATGAACCCATTCGTTGATAAACCATTGATACATTTCTGGAACGGACTGAATGACTTTTAAAACTACTGCTGGAAAATGCTCAACAATAATCATCAATCGCATTGGATCATGCACTTCTATCATTTGCCAAGGCAGCCCTGCTCTTAAATCGCCATCGCTACTGTTGGCAACACCAAAAAGTCCCATGACATTGTGGGGCAATTTGGTTCCTGCCCCCAACTTATAATTATCGACTCGTGAAAAATAATATTCAAGGTTAATGCCACCGCAAACTGGACCAAGTGGCTTCATAATTCCTGTTAAAAATATGCCATCTAAATCAGTTTTGTAATCGTAAGAATTTAAAAAAGCTCTCCTGTCCAAGAAAATTCCTTTGGTCAATGTACGTTTCCCTACTACACACAGTGTGTTGGTGCCGTGACCTAACTCAGGACGAGGTTCAAATAGTGATACTGAGCGCGCTTTGATAGCCTTTCTAATTTTTTTAATATTAGATTTGGTGTCAATTGAAGCAAATCTCCGTGAACGTTCTTTTGCATTCAAATCTAATGCGTTTTCAAATGTTTGGGCATTGTTTACATGAAGTGGAGCATTTTCAATATTCAATGTCTCAATATCATAAAACTCAATTTCATCAGCAGCCGTATCGTGCAACGCACCAATAAATTGTGTCGATATTGGAATAGTTATTCCTTGGATATGTAATGCCGCTCGAACTTTTGAATTATTTGCCATCAAAGCAAATACCCTAGCATTTACCGAACCCGGGCGGCCACTACACGCGCCACAATCGTGTGCGCCATGATGTGGATTATTGGCACTACTACTTCCATGTGCAACCACATAAACAATTGGTGCAAAATTATTAGTCAAAGCAATTCCGTTTAGCAAACTTGCTACACGAGTTGCCATCTCTTCAACGGTGAACCCTATTTGAAGATTATTTTCTATATCGTTAATAGATTTATTCTCAATCGTTAATTTCCCTTCCGCATTCATGTGCAAAAAAGCATTTGAAATTGCTGGACCTTTACGCGGAAAAAATAAATTTTTTACCAATCTAAATGCTGACCAAAATCCGAATACAAGTGCACTTAAAAAACCTGTCGTTAACTTGTGTGTCTTGTTGGTATATAGTAAATCATGTTTTCTTTTATCCGCTACATCGTATTCTTTTATCAAATACTTCGGTGTAACCGGAGCAGGACATAATTTATCGTAAAATTTTGCGCCATATGCTTGAAAATAAAATTCTACACTAAAAAAACCTGGCGTCCCATATGTCTCTGAATTCCTATCGATACTTTCAAGATGCCTTCTAATACTGTCTTCGCGTTCATCAATACAAAAAAGCGCCTGAAATGATTTTGGCAGTATATCAATGGGCTCTTTGTTTCTTTTGGACTTGCTTAATTGCTTAATACCAGCTAAAACTTCATCGTAGTAACTCCATTCAAACGCATCTTGCCAAATTTTTAAAATTTCCTGTAATTCAGAGTTTTCAACTTCTTCAAATAAATCTGACGGCCCAAAAGTTACAATTTCCGAAAGTGGCTTCCAATGTTTACCAAGTTGGTCATCTAAATTATCAATTTCAAGTAATAATTCAAAAATAATTAAATCATGTAATGAAATTTTCTTTGGACTTAATAATGATTCAGGATGCATTTCTACAGCAGCAACCAAACCACTCCAGCCACGATGGCTAAACTGTTGGTCAAAAAGATATTGTTCAAAATAGGCTTCGCTACCAACAAGAATTCTTAGTAATTCTTCAATTGAAACGCCTTCCTTAAACAGCAACTCTTTGGCTCTCGAGGTTTTGAATATACTTGAAAAAATGTTTTTTTCAAGTATAATAATAGATTCAAGAAATCCTTTATTCCCAATGGGGAAATTCCAAATTGATATACCTTGATCAAGATAACTACATAAAAATCTGAATAAAAATGGCTGTACAAAATTATCCAAATCTATATGATAATTCTCTTTCCATTGTTGCCTTAATTTACCAATTCTATGGTCGATATGGTCATCATACACCTTTGACACCAAATTTGTTTTCCATATTTTAAGATCATCATTGGGCTTTCTATTTTTAATACAATTTTCAAGAATTTCTGGCCTGATTCGCCCTGTTTCATACAACTTTCTATAATCAGATAGCGGCATCGTAACCTGATAACCAAACACTTTTGCTGATTTGAAAATAGCATCATAAAACTTTCTGCTCTGAAAAGCATGCAGCGAATTATGGTGTATAAAATCTTTTAGTGGCGTTTGAGACGGTAAATAATGTTTTAATTCATGTAAAACATGTTTTTCGTCAAAACTTACTTTTGTCATATACCGAATTTTTGCGACTATTTAAGTGGCACGCTATCTGGCCAAAAAGAACCATTCTATTGTCTCAAATGCACCCACCTAACCAGTTACTATTAAATTACTGAATCCGTAGTACACAACAGATAAAAGGTGACTTTGGTTTTCAGGAAGTAAAAATTCCAGTGCCTGCGGTTTCGGTTCGTTCTGTGCGTTTGTTGTATTCCGCCGGCTGGGTGCTGGAATTTATCGGAAAAGCGCTGTCACGATGAATATCTGAACAGTTGTTATGATTAACGGATACGCCATCTGGGGTTCGTGGCAGGCTTACCTTCGTCCGGCGAAAAATGGCCACTTTTTTGTCTCAGACGCGACCACGCTAACCAGTTACTTGAAACTTTATAAAGCTACAAAAGTAATTATATTAAACTGGTTTCTTGACACGCGGCCAGTATATTGGTTCATTAAACCGACTTCTGTTCTGATTTTTTTTGAAAATTTATATCCTAATCCGCCATAAACCCTGTTTCTATCAAAAATATTTTGATCCGTATTCAAAAATATTTCATTGTATGCCGACAGATAAATATTTTGGTTTTTTGATTTTTTCGGGTTCAATACAACATTTATGGCTAAAAAATAGCGTAATCGAAGCCTAAAGTCATCTTCTAAAAACCGTTGCTCAAATCGGTAACGGTGTTGCACGGATAAACGTCCAAATACCTGTCGTGTTATAAATTGTTGATAAACCCGATATTCACGATAATTGGTTTTGTTATCAGTATTCATTATATAAGGCTCGCTATAAATATAAGCACAACCGAAATGAATATTGTTGTTTTTCTCGGTAATATTATAACCAAAACCTGTTCTTAGGAGCAATTGTTCCGTATCTCCCAAAAAATTAAAATTTCTGTATTGTACTTCGTGGTGCCAGTTCCACCTATTGTTTATTTTTTTATCTCCAAAATATATGATCCAATTTCCTACATCACTGGATTGGGCAAACAATCCAAATGGTGTCATTAAAATTAATACAAAAAATGTTTTCATTTTAGAGGGTGTTTTTTCGTTTGTGAATACGGGATATGCAATATGGGTTCGTGTTAAGCCTACCTTGCCAACGGTATGGGTGTTGAACGACCACGTGTTTAACGTACTGGAGTCGATTTTACCTGGAAAAGCTCCCGTAATGGGATCGGTAAATTGTTCTTCGTATGTCAGTTTCTCCACAGCACTCAACGCCGCATGTTTGGCAGGTAATCGTTTAAATTGGTTTTTGTCTGATGAATCAAAGCGTTTCTATCCCCTAAAAACAAGATACGTTTTGCCCGATTTGCGAATGAGGTTGATGGGGTTGAACTGCATGGGAGCCACCACATTTTTAAAGCACTGTTCGTGTATCAGTGCGCTCAAAGAAGTATCGTAGGGAAGTGTTAAATCCGCATCGTGTTCATACATCCAACGCACCCACTCCACTTCTTACAAGCTCTTCCTGCAAAGCATGGCAGCATACAGCGGTGCGTTGTGCACTTGTAAAACCGCTTCCCAATTCCAATAGAAACTTCGTAATGTTTTCCACCAAGGCATTTTCTCTTTCTCTTTTATTGTATGTTTCGGTTAACGAAAGAAAATCAAATTGATATGGGTTTTTGAGCAATTGTTGCGCTAAATCTGAAGTGGTTTCGGGGAGGGTGTTTGTAAAGTTATGGATGGCTTTGCCTTGGCGTTCATATAGTATTCCATCAATGTGAAATCCTAAAATATTTCTACGCCAACCGTTTTCGATGGTTTTTTGTATATAAAATAAAGCTTCATTTACATCTTTAGACTTGCTGAATATCAATATATTATGTCCCCAAGGGATTTGGGCTACAAGGTGTTGACCAAATGGTTTTTCAGCCTGGGAAGATATTTGTAATTGGTCAACAGGCTGTTGACCAAGCCCCATATTCTCTTCTAATGCTGGCTGCCCGATCTTTACGGCCTAAAAATAGCAAGAACGAATGGGAAACAAGAAAAGAGTTTTTCGGAGTACAGCCGAGATGGTACAAATCATCCTCCAGGATGTACTCAACAAGATATATTTTGCCAAGCACGGTGTGTATGCTTCCGCCCAATAATACCTCCAAGCGCCCTGCGCCGGAGTTGTCAGTCCGTTTGAATAGGGTGGAACACGACACGAGGCCAAAAATAATTTACAATAGTGCGATGCTGAATACAGTATATTGCCGTAACTTGTTAGGTAGGACACTGTCTGGCAAAAAATGGCCACTTTTTTTCTCTCAGACGCGACCGCGCTAACAGTTACACATTGCCAACATAATTGATGCTATGCTACGTTATTTCACACTACTTTTTATCGGCGCGGCCGTGGCCATTATGCCGTTCTGTACAAAAACCGACCTGTTTGAGCTTACGCTTACGGGGTTTCGGTACGATGCGAGTTACCCCAGTAATTGTTGGGTTATTTTGCACGAAGCGGGTGGAAAGGTACTGGATGTGCAGCGTTTTTACCCGACACCGGATGTGCAGGATTACCATTTCAGTACGGATGCCCTCGGTGCTACGGACACATGCTACCTTACCATTGCGCAGCACCGGTTGAGCAACGGTTTTTTATCCCTTATCACAATGCCAGACATTGGTTCCGGACAACACCCGTTCGTGCAGTATCTGAATGTGTCCCCCAATAATCGTAATTGCAGCAAGGTTTCCTGTGATTTAACCATCCAGAATGCGCCTGAAACGGCGTATATGTCCTGTGGTTCCGGCGACAAAGTGATATTTTCTATCGAGCCTCCGGATCTAAAGGCGTTGGTAGGTGCGAGCAGCGGCGGAAGTGGCATCGCTTTGGCCTTGAAAGCCCAAAACGAAGTCGATCCGCGGTTCTATTGGATACCGGACAACGGCAGCGACTTCTTAATTGATACGCTCGATTATAATGATTTTGTACCGGACTGGCTCGTTTCCGATTTCAGTTTCCCGTTTAATTCCAAATGGCAATACACGGTGAGCGGCGTTACCGAAGAAGGAAATAACCCGGTGTTTGGGTATCTGAGCATCAAGGAGGCAAAAAACGGTGATCCACTGACGAATCATTTCAGCATCCGTCGGCCGGAACAAGTACCTTTTGAAAGTTTGTGGGTTTCGGCATTGGATACCGAGAACGGCAAATATTATGAAAAGTTCGTTCCTGTGGGCAGTGCATACGCCTTCCCGGATGTTCCGTTTCGGACCAAAAACCTCAATTTTGACAACAGTGCTTATGTAACCTGTAGTACCGAGGGCGATTTCGATGCCTTGCAAATCTACCTTTTCGGTGATACCGGCAAAACATTCTGGTCGATAGAAGGCCCGGCTGACGATCTAAAAGCCATCACCATGCCCCAAGTACCGGATTCGCTGGTTCAACAATGGCCGAAACTAAATGCCTTTAGCATAGGGTACACAATATGTGGCGAAATTGACGGTATTGACGGTTTTGGGGGGTTATCGCTTCTTGATCCTGAGGCAGTTTTTGCTTCCTCTTACTGGCGTGCCAAACGTGGCTATCGGGCCCAGTTTAAGTCATGGCATTAAAACGGCGGGGTCGCGCCGGACAATAGTTTCTGAATGTGTAACTGGTTCGCGTGGCCGCGTCTGAGACAAAAAAGTCGCCATTTTTTGCCAGACGAAGCGGATTTTTTTGACCGTAGCGGCGCTACGGTCAAAAAAATGGGCGAAGTATGGCGGGAAATGGGCCTTTTTGGGCCAGACAGCGTGCCTGCTAACCAGTTACCTGAATGTAAGCCTCCCATGAATCCCATATTCTCTTCTATTTCTGGCTGTCCGATCTTTACGGTCCTAAAAATAGCAAGAACAAATGGGCAACAAGAACAGCGTTTGCCGGAGTACGGATGAATACCGGATATGCAATATGGGGTTCGTGGGAGGCTTGCGTCCAAACCAAATTTTCGAGGCGGAGCTTACCCCGAGACATGAATTTTATCCCGCAGTTTTGTCATGGGATTTTCAAACATACGGTATAAAAAATAGGAACAAAAAATCGTCAAAAACCAATAAAGGCAATAGTTTTGTACATAAACATCTTCGATGGGCAGATTTGGCATGCACAATAATCTATGTAAGATTGGCATTATTACAAGTTGTACTGCTGAATAATTTAACAAGTACATTGAATATGAGATGACGCTGATAAAAATAAAAAAGCCATCGAGCGCCTTTATTTTGGTTGTTTTAAAAGAAGACAAGAAAGGCAGAAAACAAAATGTTATTATGGATTCTATATTGAAATATAGTGGCGTGTAATAGCCTTTGAAATGTAAAGGATCAATCAATAAAAATATTCCGAGTGCTAAAAAGTAGTACTTGTACTTGACCCAAAACACAGGTTGTTTAAATAGAATATAAGCCGCAACCACGCCATACATGATACTATCTAAACGAAGAATCATAATTTTTCGAAATTCACCATCAATGTCATTGATGCCAATACCGTGTTCAAATTTTATTATTCTGATTATCAGGGGAAAAAGAAGAAATATTAGTGCAGAAAATAGAATTGATCTCGTTTTATTTTTCAGAAACGTATGAAATACATAGCAAGACAAGGGAAATAAGAGGTAAAACCACTCTTCAATCGTCAAGCTCCACGCTTCCCCAAAGAAATTTGGATGGGGCGATGAAAAATTCTGAGAAAATATTAGGTAGGTGAGGTTGAAATTACCCACACTTCTAGTTTGATATATGTTATACGCCAATACGCCGAATAAAACAAGAAAGTAATTTGGGATGGTCCTGAACCACCTGCGTATCCAAAAATTTAGTACGTCTGTCTTGGTGAAATTTGTTTGGGTTATTATTTTTAATAGAATTCCACCAATCAAAAAACCGCTCAGAACAAAAAAGAGTGAAACGCCGTCAATTACCAAAAATTTAAAGTAAAAACCGTGATATCTTTTAGGAATCAGATTGCTCCCGTGAGCGTACACCACGATCAAAATCGCGATACTGCGTAGGATATCCAATCCTATGATTCTTTCTTGGTGTTGTGGCACCAAATTCTTGAAAATATGCATGGGCTGATAAATGATGTATGGATTGACAATTGTGTAATAGTCAACACAAAGTGGTTGGGAATGAAGTGGGATTGCAATCATGTTAAAATTGCAACTGGTTGGGTAGCTTGCTGTCTGGCCCAAAGTCGTCATTATCCGCCACACTTCGCAGGTTTTCACACTATTTTTTATCGGCGCGGCAGTGGCCATTATGCCGTTCTGTACAAAAACAGACCTGTTTGAACTTACTACCCTTACTCGGTTTCGGCACGGCGCCACTTCTTACATACAACCGTTGGGAAATTATAGGGGCAATAAATGATCAGGTCGCATGGACATATCCACATGGGAAAGTTGATAAATCGCAACTTTTCGGCTATTTTTGTATCAAAATTTGACAATGCAGTTCGCTGATATAAAAAACGACATAGCTTTTCGCAAGATTTTTGGCAACGAGCAGAAAACAGCTCCGCTCATCTCGTTTTTAAACGCTTCTTTGGAGTTGGAAGGCGCTCATCAAGTGGCCAGTGTCACTATTGCTAACCCATACCAGTTCCCACGTATCGCAGGAGAGAAGGCAACCATTCTGGATGTTCGGGCCACTGACCAATCGGGTAGAAAATTTGTGGTGGAAATGCAGGTGGCTGACAAGACAGGTTTCGATAAGCGAGTACAGTACTATATCTCGCGGGATTACTCCATGCAGATAGATAAGGGAGAGGATTACCCACTACTGCACCCTGCGTACTTTATTGGAATTTTGGATTTCCCATTTGGTGCTGACACAGACTACCACACCCGGCACTTGATCATGAACAAGGTGATCGATGAGCATTTATTGAAAGATATTCAGTTTTCATTCATCGAACTGCCCAAGTTTACGAAAGAGATAAACCAGTTAGAAACACCAATTGACAAGTGGACTTATTTCATCAAGCATTCGGAAGAACTGCACGTTATTCCCGATTTTGCAAATGAAGACGAGGGCTTGAAAACTGCCTTTTTGGAAGCAGATAAGTACCAATGGAGCAAGGAAGAATTGAAGGCTTATGATAACGTGACAATTAAAGAGCAGGATGAGCGGGGAGAGAAGGAAATCATCGCACAAAAGGCACGGGATGCTCGGGAGATTGAAGCTGTTGTTGGGTTACATCAAAACCGTGTCCCTTTGGCCATAATTGCTAAGTCACTAAATATGTCAGAAGAACAAGTATTGCAAATTATTGGCAATCAAACAAATAAGTAACTGGTTCGCGTGGCCGCGTCTGAGACAAAAAAGTCGCCATTTTTTGCCAGTCGAAGCGGATTTTTTTGACCGTAGCGGCGCTACGGTCAAAAAAATGGGCGAAGTATGGCGGGAAATGGGCCTTTTTGGGCCAGACAGCGTGCCTCCTAACCAGTTACAATATCGCAATGGTCTTGTATATTCTTGAAAACTACACGGATACCGCGTATTCCCGCAAGGCCTCGTTCAGGGACACTTTTTTATCCGTACTTTCTTGCCGTTGCCCGATGATGAGCGCACAGGCAACCTGATACGTTCCGGCTGGGTATTGGCGGGGGTAGGTACCCGGTATCACGACCGCGCGTGCGGGAACTTTTCCTTTGTAAACAACCGGTTCGGATCCTGTTACATCAATGATGTGCGTGCTTTGGGTCAACACAACATTGGCGCCAAGCACCGCTTCCCGTCCGATGTGTACGCCCTCTACGACAATACAGCGTGAACCGATGAAACACTCATCTTCAATGATGGTTGGGGTCGCCTGTGGGGGTTCCAGCACCCCGCCGATACCCACACCGCCAGCGAGGTGTACATTGCGCCCAATTTGAGCACAGGAGCCCACCGTTGCCCAGGTATCCACCATGGTGCCACCACCGACCCAAGCCCCGATATTGACGTAGGAAGGCATCAGGATTGCCCCTTTTTCAATGAAAGATCCATATCGTGCCAACGCTTGGGGCACAACGCGTACCCCCCTTGCGGCGAAGCCCTTTTTAAGTGGAATCTTGTCGTGGTATTCAAAAGGACCCACCTCGATGGTCAGCATTTCCTGGATGGGGAAGTACAGCACGATTGCTTTCTTAATCCATTCGTGCGTAATCCAGTCTTGTGGTATGGTGCTGTTCGTGTTGGGGGATGGTTCTGCGACACGGAGTTCACCGATATCCAGTTTTTCAATAACCTCCCGGATGGCTTTTTTGGTTTCCCAGTGTTGTAAGAGCGTACGGTCGAGCCAAGCTGCCTCGATGATTTCTTTTAAGGCTGTCATATATTTTTATTGTAGAGTAACTGGTTAGGTGGCACGCTGTCTGGCCCAAAAAGGCCCATTTTTCGCCATACTTCGCATATTTTTTTGACCGTAGCGCTGCTACGGCCTGCAAAAATCTGCTTCGTCTGACAAAAAATGGCCACTTTTTTGTCTCAGACGCGACCACGCTAACCAGTTACATTGTAGAGTAACTGGTTAGCGTGGCATTGAGAAAGGCATTCAATCAACCTGTTAGCAGTACTGCGATCAGGTAGTCTGCCAACAAAATAAAAATGTCGCTGAACACCACTGCGCGGGTGCTGGCATGACCGAGTTCAATGCTGCCGCCTTTTACGAAATAGCCTTGATAGCAGGATATTGAGGTTAGGATGTATGCAAAAACCACTGCTTTTACGTACATCATGAACACGTTGTACGGTACAAAAAACGAGCGAACACCGTGGATGTATTCGTCATCCGTGATCAGTCCGGTGGGTACGGTGGAAAGGTATCCACCGATAACGGCAACAAAGGCAGACAAGGTGACCAGCAATGGGATTACGACCAACCCGGCGATTACTTTGGGCATGATGAGGTATGCCGCCGTATTTACCCCCATCACTTCCATGGCGTCGATGTGTTCTTTTTGTCGCATACCACCGATTTCAGCGGCCATATTAGACCCCACTTTTCCTGCGAGTACCAAACCTGTGATGGTGGGCGAAAGTTCTATGAGGGCCAAATCGCGCACGATATAGCCGATATAGTAGCTTGGCACCAATTGACCATCCAGTTGGTAGGCAAATTGGAGTGCAGCCACTGCACCGATAAAGATAGAGATAAGGCACACAATGATCACGGATCCGACGCCGATGTCGTTCATTTGTCGCGCGGTCTCCTTCCAGTACATGGAAAATTTTTCAGGGCGGCTGAATGCGTGTTTCATCATCAGCAGGTACTCGCCCAGATTATGGAGGTAATTGTATTTTTTCAGCACTTGAAGCATTGTGGCAGGGTTGGGTTGATTTTTTCAACTTTTCTGGGCGTAAAATTCGCCTTAAAAGGTTGAGTTTTTTTGAAAATCTTTGACTTATCTAAAATTGATGCCAGGAGGTTTCCGGAGGAACTGTAATTGGGCCTACCTTTGCGGTCAAAAACATGCCAAAAACAGCAGTTATTACCGGTTCTACCAAGGGATTGGGACGTGCCATTGCAGAAGTTTTTGCTGAAAACGGCTTTGATATTTGTGTTTGCGCCCGTACGGAGCGTGATTTGAATGATATGCAGGCTTTTTGGGCGGTGCATTTTCCGACGCGGAAGTTGTATCCTTTTAGGGCCGATTTGAGCAAGGTCACAGAAGTGCTGGCATTCGGCGCGTTTGTACAAGGTACTTGGTCATCGCTTGATGTATTGGTCAACAATGCGGGGTTGTACCTTCCCGGTACTGCTATGGCCAAACCCGAGGGCACATTGGAGCATTTGTTGGCATTGAATCTGTACAGCGCCTATTACCTCACGCAAGCATTATCCCCGTTAATGGTGCCATTCCGCAAGGGTTATGTGTTTAATATGTGCAGTATTGCCAGTTTTTTAGCGTATCCCAATGCTGCATTGTACAGTATTTCAAAATTTGCGCTGTTGGGGTTTTCAAAATCATTGCGCGAAGAAATGAAGGTCCATGGCATTAAAGTGACCGCCATCATGCCGGGCGCCACTTGGTCTGACGCTTGGACTGGCGCGCCTTTTCCCCAGGACCGGCTCATGAAGGCCTCTGATGTTGCCAAGGCCATCTGGGGTTGTTACACCCTTTCTGAAACTGCGGTGGTGGAAGAGCTGTTGATAAGGCCTCAGTTGGGAGATTTGTGATCAGCCAGGTAAAACTGCGCGGGTTAAGGAATCGTCTAAAGTTATTTCTGGTGGTTCATGCGGATAATACTTTGTGCAAAAATGACGTTCATCACACTAAAGAACGCGCTGTAAGCAGGAGTGGCATACCTTTGTGGTGCTGTAACTTGTTAGGTTGCACGCTTTTTTGCAAAAAATGGCACTTTTATGTCTCAGACGCGACCACGCTAACCGGTTACGTGGCACTATTGCTGCTTTGCGCACCGTGTTTGATGTTGTTTCGTCCGTAAGTTGAAGTACTGAATTCTTCGCGATTGTTTTGGTTTTTGCCCATGCACACAACAAACCCAATATTACCACAGGTAGGAGATCTTGCGCCGTCTTTTGAGGTTACTACTTCAAAGGGCGTGGTTCGTTTTCCGGGATACAGCGATGGCTGCTGGTGTATTTTTTTTGCCCATCCGGCCAATTTTACCACTGCATGGACGATGTTTTCTGCCTTCTTGGCCATGAAAGAGCGTTGGCTCAATGAGCGCAACACGAAGGTATTGGCCCTTTCCAACGAATCACTGCGCCCCAACAACGATTGGTCTGACAAGGCACGACGCTACATAGGTATATACCTGAAAGCGCCCGTGATCGAAGACCTTGATTTCCAAATTGCCAAGATGTACGGACTTGCTTCGGGCCGACGTCCTCAGAAAGGTTGTGATCGCTTGGCGGTTGTCATTGATCCGGCGGGGATTGTACGGCTCATTATCCACCGCCCATTGCCCAATATAGAAAGTGCTTTGTTGGACATTGAGCGCGAACTTGACCGGTTACAAGGCAAAATGGTAGAGGCCGCGCACGGAATTCCGGATTTTTCCTTGCCTGAAGTACAAGAGCATTCCGATGCCAGTGGGGTTGATTACAAGCACAAAGCGGCACATTTTCCCAAAAAGAAGTTTTTTCAAAATTAGGTTGGCGCCTCTTGAAATGCAACGAACCGGCGCCCGGGCCGATGTTGTGGTGGGGGCCGCCGCTGGGTTGCTGTCAGTAGATCAGGACACGTAAGAAGACAGTTCGAAACGCGCTCTGGGTTTGAGGACGGTCGTAGCCAAGTGGTTCGTCGGGTAAAAGCGGAGGATAACGCGCTACTACCCGTCAAACAGACGCATAAGATCAACAACTGAAGTGGGTGTTGCGTTATTTTTTCTTCACAATGATATTGCTCACCCCAGTCAGACGCTTCAGGTCGTCTATGTTGTCTTGGATTTCTGAAGGGTCAGTATAATTGAATTGAATGCCGACCACAAACCCTTTTTTCTGTTGATAAAAGACGGAATAGCCTTCATTTTCAAGTGTTTTTCGCAGTTTTTCGGCGTTTTCGCTTTGGCTGAGGGTTGCCACGATGAGGATACATTCACGACCACTTTTCACTTGTTTTCGCGCGGCGGCAATACGTTCATTCACAGATTCTTGTACACTTTTTTCTGTGGGCGCCGCTGCAGCGGGTTCGACTGTTATTTTTTTTGTTGCTTTTGGTTTGGGTACTTCTAGCGTGGTGTTATCCGACGTATTGTCTGTTTTTTTATTTTGTTGCCAATACCAAATTCCGGCGATGATAGAAACCAGGAAAAACACAATGCCTAAGATGGGGCCAAGGGAAGATTTTTTACTGCGCTGGGGGGCGTACGTTGATTCCGGCATGGTGGGCGGAGGCATCGAAGCAAGCGTCTCGTTGCTGATTGGCGTGTCTTCCCGTTGGTTGATTTCGGTTGTATGGTGCTCGGATACTTCCCTAGAACGGGCGATGGGGGAGAATTGTAGGGGCGGAAGGCCGTAGGAAGCGGCATTGAAATTGGTTGAGTCGGGTAGAAACTGAATTTTTTGCACATAATTCTTGTACAACCGGCCCACACCCGACAGGGTAACTATTTCCCTTTGGCTTAGCAGGTTTTTCATTTTCTCCACAAATTCATCCACTACTTTTTGTGCGCTTTCGACGCTAATACCGTGTGTTAGCGCAATATCATTGATCAGAATACCGTCATCAACGGTCAGATTTTCACTGAAGGATAGTATTTTTGAGGGTGAATTCACGGTCCCTCCCACGTAGTCTGTCGTGGCTGGCGTACGGGTGGCGGTGAAACCGCCAAAGCCTGGGATTACCAGCGCTTCATGCAGGAAAAGCAATTTTTCGATGTGGGATGGAATGTCTATTTGCATAATACCTGACGTTTTTTGAGCAGTTGGGGGCGATTCTTGGTAGCAGCGAGACAGGAATTTTATAAAAGAATAATAATTTAGGTGGTCGCGACCAGTTACAATGTATTGAATGTAAATGCAAAATTACGTTTTTCGCAGTGGAGAAGCGCAAAAATACTGTATGAAACTTCAATCTATATTGGTTCAACTGTTTTTTGAAAAAAGCATGGGCACTTTTGGTACTAAAAATACAATAACCCCTGTAAATTTGGGACATTAAATGGTCGTAACTGGTTAGGTGGCACGCTGTCTGGCCCAAAAAGGCCTATTTTCCGTCCTACTTCGCAGGCTTTTTTGACCGTAGCGCTGCTACAGCCTGTAAAAATCAGCTTCGTCTGGCAAAAAACGGCCTCTTTTTTGTCTCAGACGCGACCACATAACCCCTTACATAAGGGAGACATCTAGTTTGTTATCAATGAGTGAAGTCGAGAGTTTCTTTAAATCAGCCTTTTCGGTTGACAATGTCATTTTTGGGTTTGATGGGGGAGATTTAAAAATCTTGCTCATCCAACGCGGCGCCGCACCGTACAAGGGTAAGTGGGCGCTTCCCGGTGATTTGGTGTACCCGAATGAAGACCTTGATGCAGCTGCTGAACGGGTGCTGGAACAACTGACGGGCCTTCGCGGTGTGTACTTGGAGCAAGTAAAAACGTTCGGTTCTGTCAACAGACACCCGCTGGGCCGCGTGATCACCGTAGCCTATTTTTCCCTGATCAAAATCAGTAATTATACCGTAACACCGGCATCATTTGCCCAATCGGCCCAATGGCATCGGTTGTCTGATGCCATTGACCTCGCTTTTGACCACGCTGAAATTCTGGACAGTTGTCTTCGACGCCTCAAACGAAAAGTGCGCACGGCGCCTCTCGGGTTTGAGCTACTGCCGCCCAAATTCACACTGTCTGAATTGCAACAACTGTACGATTCCGTGTTGGATTTGCCCAAAAAACTGGACAAGCGGAATTTTAGAAAAAAAATACTCTCCATGGGCTTCCTCGTAGCATGTGCCGAAGTGCAAGAAGGTGTGGCCCACCGCCCGGCAAAACTCTACACCTTCGATCGGGAAAAATACGGACAGTTCCTCAACGAGGGCTATGTGTTTGATTTGTAGGCTAGTGCCGCGTCCAGTCAATAGCCCATGAATGTGGCGGTCCAATTTTCCCTTCCTCTGCGTTGTTCGTCGGTTACAATATCCCGTATTGGGCCCTCCTCACGCCTTCATGAAGGAAAAATTTGCCTCCCCAATTCATCGGCGATTAACTGGACGCGGCACTAGTGCCGCACCAGTTTCCCCACTTCCCGTTGTTTCCCGGAGAGTACCTCAATGGTGTACAGGCCGGATGGCCAGTTTTTTACATCAATAAAGCTCAATCCGCCGTCGATGCTGGCGTTACCGATTGCTTGTCCCAAGGTGTTGAATGCACGCCAAGTGCCGCTCTTGCCGGGCCATTCAATTTTTGCCCAATTCGAGGTCGGGTTGGGGCTTATTTTCAGGGTAGATGGCAGTGGGTTGGGCGTTATAACCGACGTGCTGCAGTCTGTGAGTTCTGTTTTGAAGAGTGAAAGCCCCCCCCGATAGTTGCCCACCACCATTTCAAGTTTGCCATCGCTGTCCAAGTCGGCGATGGCTGGGTGACTGCGACTGCCGAGGTCGATATTCCCCCATTTTAGGTCGGTCGGAGGGTAGGGATCTTCCAGGTTTTGAGCTACAAAATAGGCTTCCAAGTGTCCACCTTGCGTGCCGACCACCATAATCGGACCGTCCTGTGTTTGAATGATGACAGGTGCACAATAGCCGGCAGCATCTTCCAGCGTTCTGGTGTCTATTTGGCCAACCTTTCCGTAGGTTGGGATTGCAGGAAAAATAGGCTCGGTGGACGAACCATTGTTTCTGAAAAAATTCACATACCCCGTCCTTTCTCCAACCACCAAATCAACCAGCCCATCCTGGTCCAAATCGTAGATAAACGGTGTTGAAACGGAACCCACAACATCCATTTGCACCCACATAACATTGAAGTCCCGGATTAAATTCATGGGTTCGTCGGGGCCTGCTTGGTTGCGGTAGCAGTACAAGCCACCAATATTGCTGCCCACAACAACATCGAGCGCACCATCGCCATCGAGGTCGCCAAACGTGGGGGAAAAGTCATAGTCACCCGTGGTAAATTCTGACATACCGAGCCAGTCGCTGTCGGCCAGCCGAAATTGCGGTAGGGTAGGGGTGCCTGTGTTTAAGAAAAGAAACAGCCGGGCGTTTACCGCGACGCCGCCTGAATAATAACCGTAGTTGCCCACCACCAAGTCGGTCAACCCATCCCCGTTGACATCTGCGAAGGCCGGGTGCGACATGGTCCCAATGTCCACCATGTTTTCGGTAAAGAGGTCTCTTTGTCGAAACTCAAAATAGTGCCCGGCAGAAGCGGTGTTTTCGTAGTACCAGACATTTTTGCGATCTTCTCCAATGGTGGGGTTATTCGGCGCCACCACCAGGTCTTTTTTACCGTCGTTGTTCATATCCAGATAATACGCGGCCGGAAACACCGCTAAATCCAATGGGACATTGTATTCCGGGAAGTTGGTTTGTTGGCTGGTCATCCAGGCGTGCGTGTTGCTGCCACCATTTTCCAGGTAATTCAAACAAGAAAAGGAGACGTCGCCGAGTACAATTTCTTTGTCGCCATCGCCCTCTTGGTCGTAGGTCATCAGCGTAGAGCCCGGGTGCAAATTTCGGTCGTCGGCGTCGCCTATCGCACAAGGCGCGCAACAGTCGGGTGTTGGCGCTAAGTCACAGTAGCAGGATTCAAGGCCGCTCTCGTACATACCGCCCCAACACTGCGTAACGAGCCGAAAACGCATGTCGTCGAGCCCCAAGCCCAATTCCACCGATTGGTTTTCCAGCAGCCAGATATGGCCACCTGCGGCGGCTTCAAAGGTGACAACATCCATGTCGCCATCGCCATTGATGTCATCAAAAGCAGGAATATCGCCTTTGTTTACCGGCAGGTTGTTCCAATCACCAGGCATATCTTCGTCAGGGTAGTGAATATACAAGGGGTCACAGATCGTACACCCAGGAAGCTGAAAAAGGTAGGGTGTAAATTTCAGGATGTTGCCGTCATAGTAACCTTTGTATGCCTGGATCTCCTGCCGGCCTGCTGCAATAGAGGCTGTGAAAATGTCGGCAGCACCGTCTTTGTTAAAATCCCGCATGACGACATAGTCGATCAGTACCGGAAAAAAGCAGGTGAACTCCGGGGCATAGGTATAATCCACCGTATGGGGGGTGCCACTGTTCAAAAAAGTATGCAGGCTGTTACCAGCCCGGTCGAACACAACCAAGTCCTGAATGCCATCATGGTTCAGGTCGGCTTCTGAAAATTGCGGCGTATTCAAGCCACCCAAAAAAGGGTATTTCAGGCTTACGCCATTCACTTCAACCGGATAAGAAAGGCGTTCAAATGTTTGTATTTGAGCAAATATTTGACCCGATAGGAATATCATCAGCAGTTGCAACCAAGTTGTACGCATAACGGCAGTGGTTTTAATGTTGGATTTGCCTTTTTCAAGGCAGGAAAATATTGGGTGAACAATGCACAAAACTACGCTCGAAAAACCACAGCATTACCATGGTACATGGAGGTCGGCCAACTTATGACAAAAAACATACAAGAGGAGCCGTTCATGGCTGTTACATTTGCGTCAAATTCAACATCCTTGACCATGAAAAGCACTGTTGTAACCCGCTGCATTGTCTGCTTATTCACCAGTTTGTTTTTACTATCGTACGCACACGTGTTTGCACAAACACTCCGGGGCACCGTTGTGGAGTTTGGGGGCGCTCAGCCCATCATGGGCGCTACTGTGATGGTGTATCCCAGTAAAAGCGGTGGTTCTGCCATTGCTTTGGCGACCAACCCCGCCGGTGAATTTGCCTTTGAGCAGCTTCGCGCCGGGTACTATCGTTGTGAAGTGCGTGCTGTGGGGTATGAATCGGTGCTTATCACCGAAATTCCGGTGGTGGCCGGGAAGGAGCAGGTGTTCAACCTTGAATTGAAGCCGGTTGTCGCACAGTTGCCCGAGTTTACCGTTACAACAGGCTTGCCGCCTGCCCGCCGCCCACAGCAACCCTTGGGTGAAATCCCCCTTTCTCGCGACCAAACGCTGCGCTTCCCGGCCATGTTTTTTGATCCGGGTCGCCTTGCTGCCGCCTATCCCGGGGTATCCCAGACCGACGATGGCACCAATAGCATGAGTATTCGTGGAAATAGTCCCGCTGCGCTGCGCTGGCGCCTAGAGGGCCTCGATATCGTAAACCCCAACCACTTGCCCAATGCAGGCACCTTATCAGATGCGCCAGCAGCAGCCAGCGGTGGTGTATTGCTGTTTTCGGCGCAAATGCTCGCAAACTCGGCCTTGCTAACAGGCGCTTTTCCGGCTGGATACGGTGATGCCGTTGGTGGGGTAATGGATATGAACCTGCGAGCAGGAAATGATCGAAAGCAAGAATTCACCGTACAAGCGGGCCTCGTGGGTCTTGATGTGGCCGCCGAAGGACCATTGGGTAAACACCAACAGGGTAAGTCATCTTACCTTGTCAACTATCGATATTCTACGGTGGGACTGCTCGGACAATTGGGGGTGTCCTTTGGCGATGAGCAAATTAATTTCCAGGATTTGTCGTACAACCTTCATTTTACCGGGAAAAAAGGAGGGAAATATACTTTTTTTGGATTGGGCGGTAAAAGTGAAAACATCTTCAAGCACAAAGAAGACACCACTGAAGTCAAGTACGACAAAGAGCGATACGACATTGATTTTAAGTCCGAAACTGGCGTGGTGGGTGGCTCCGGAAAATGGCAGTTGGGGGCTGGAAATTGGCTAAAAACAGCCTTGGTTTATTCACTGCAAAACAACGACTGGCACAAATCTGCTGTTTTTTATCCGCCACCTTACGCCAAAGATGAAAGGAGAGAAGAGCGCCTGGCGGCATCGCTGGAATGGCATGTTGCGCTTCAGCGCCACCTGCTTTCGGTGGGGACGCAAGTTTCACGCATCTTCTTTCACGCCAATATCTTAAAGGTACAAACGCCCGGATCGGTTTATTACGCCCCATACAACCGTCGTCTGGCGTACACCAATGCCCAGCCATGGTTGCGGTGGGATTGGGCGACCCACAACGGGCGCTGGAATACCCAGTTTGGCGCTCAATTTCATTACAATGATGTGTACCGTAAAATTGCGCCGGCACCCAGGGGTACCGTGACTTACCGGGCGACGCACAAGCACAAAATTGCGTTGAGCGCCGGGCTCTACCAACAGGATGCACCCTGGTGGATGCAGGTCGAAACTTTGTCACAAACCGGCATTAGCACCAGTGTGCCGTATATTTCATCGGCTCAGGCGGGGTTGCGCTATACCTGGTATGCCGATCTTTTTTGGAAAATCAGTGCAGAGTTTTTTCACCAACAGACCGACCATATCCCGGTACAGGCCTACAACCAATCATCTTTGATCAATACACCGGAGTATATCGGGGACCTTCCGCTGGTAGGGCGTTCACGCGTTCGCAACAACGGTGTGGAGATCAGTGTCGAACGCAGCCTGCAATCAGGGTGGTTTGTTCTGGCCAACGGCACATTTTTTGATGCTCGGTACCAGCTACAGGGCGGCAAGTGGCTTCATTCCCGTTGGGATATCGGGCACCTGAGCAATGTCACTTTCGGAAAAGAGTGGGAGCGGGATAAGTCGGCTACCACCACCCGAACAGTGGGGGTAGGCGTGCGGGGTGTTTGGGCAGGCGGGGCCCGCGAAGCCGACATTGACCGAACGGCTTCTGCCTTGGACCAACAGACTGTTTTAGATGAATCACGCGGGTATTACCGCCAAGCCGCCGACTATTTTCGGGTAGATTTACGGGTGTATTGGAAACGCAGCTTGGGCCGCCGCCGCAACAGTACCTTTGCCCTCGACATTCAAAACCTGACGGCCCAGCAAAACTTGGCCTACCATTATTACGATCCTTTCACACACAACGTCGAAAACAAGTATCAACTCGGAACCATCCCGAATTTTAGCTGGAAAATGGAATTCTGAACGGATGGTGACGCAATACAACAGTAATATGGCCCGCATGTCTAACAAAACCACCATGTTGAAAGCATTGTTCTGGATGGCCTGTATAGAGTGTGTTTCTGTGTTGACGTACGGACAAGCGCGCGACAGCACGTCTGCAACGTTGGACAGTTCTACCATGGTGCGGAAAGACACCTTTGCCGGGATTGTCACGGATTCTTTCTTCCACCGCCTTGGTGCTGTTCCGATGCGCAACACCAAACTTCAAATCCCGTTCCAGTACATTGGAAAGGATTCGGTGTGTATTGCCAGAACATGGACCAACGATCCCCATTACCTATCATCATATCCACAGGAAAACCTCGTACCCGGCAAGTGGTATCACCTAGAGGTATCTTTTTACCACAAAGACCGCCCTGGATATTTCAGCAAAATGATGGGGTTTTATCTGTCCAACGGAGAAAACATTCTTTTCAAGTTTTCCGGAACCGTAATGCCTGATCCATAGCACAAGAATATGGCTGTCAAGCGCTCAACTTCTGGCATCGCTTTCCTTTTTCTTCAGCAAATACAAGAAAACCGGAAGGTGGTCACTGTAACCATTGATGAAAATATCACCCACGAAGGTGCGGAAAGGGTACCCACGGAAAGCACCTTCTGTTTGGAACAGCCAAGGCTGGCGAAAAACAACCGCTTTGTACAGTTGCCAGCCACCGGCTTTTTTGTTTACCAGGCCTTTTGACACAATCATTTGGTCGAAAAGGTCCCAAGAATCTTTGTAGGCCAGCGTTCCATTGCCCGCTTTGTAGAGGTCGAACATGGGATTGTACAGGTCTCCGTTTTCGAGATCATCCGCATTGCGTCGCGCCTGCAGCACCTGGGTGAGACTTTTGTTGTCGGGGTCGTCGTTGAGGTCGCCCATGACAATGATTTTGGCATTGGGGTCGAGTGTTTTGATGCTATCTGCCAGTGATTTACAGACACCTGCTGCTACGCCACGCGCCCAGGCAGAAGCTGATTCCCCACCCCTGCGGGAGGGCCAGTGGCCGACCATCACGTGCAAGGGTTCGCCATCAAATTTACCTGCAACGTACAGAATATCGCGGGTGTGGTCTATATCCCCTGTTTTTGGGTCTTTCAGCGGGACAGGAACTGCGCGGCTACCCAAAACAGTGAAATATTTTGCTTGGTAGAGCAATCCCACGTCAATCCCGCGTTCATCGGGTGATTCGAAGTGTACAATTTGATACTGCCGATTTTTAAGGGCAGGTTGTGCCACCAGGTCTTCCAGCACTTTTTTATTTTCAATCTCCGCCACGCCCAACAACGCCAATCCATCTGGTGAAAGATCGGCTCCGAGCAGCGCGATAACTTTGGCCATATTGGCTTGCTTGGAAATATATTTTTCAGTGTTCCAACTTAGGCGACCTCCTGGCAGAAAGTCTGCGTCGTTGGTCGTGGGCGTATCAAGTGTGTCAAATAGGTTTTCAAGGTTGTAAAAACCTATAGAGGCCACCTTGTAATCACCGCCTTTTTGGCAAAACGCCAGCAATGGAAGGGTGAAAAAGAGTGTGAGGGTCAAAAATTTTTTCATGGAATACATCATGATCATGGCTGCTGAAGATGGAATACAACGTTGGAAAGCAAAGGAACGCTAAAAACATGGCAAAGCCAGTGTGTGAGACAGAAAATTAACAACACAATAGATGAGCGGATAAAAGTCCATTTGTCTATCTTTGGCGGCTTTTTGCAACGTTGAACGGCGTTACAGGGTAGGAACACGTGACCGTTTTTCCCAGAATAAAGTTTCGAATACATCTTTCCAATCTATCTGAATGATCCAAAAATTTCTTTCCATCTGCCTGGTGCTCATTGTGGCCCAGACAATCAGCGCTCAAACGGCGACCCTGCGTGGTACTGTTAAAGACGCTGACAACGACACACCACTCGCCGATGTTTCGGTGGTGGCCAGTGGTACGGGTATGTTTGCTGCCACCAACAGCAAGGGCGCCTATACGCTCGAAAACTTACCCATAGGCACTCAAACGATTGTCGTTTCCCGCAGTGGCTATCTCCCACAGGAAATTCGTTTCAACCTGCGGGCGGCCACGGCCAACGACTTGTTCGTAAGCCTGCGCCGCGATCCGGCGGCAGCCAACGGCATAGGCGAAATACCGACCATCACCCTCGAAGAAGCGGAAGCTGAAACAGAGGGCTCGGGTGGTGTCGCCAACCTGCTCAACGCCAGCCGCGATGTGTTTCAACAAGTATCGGGATTTGGATGGGGCAATTTCCGCTTCCGAGAGCGCGGTTACGACTCAGAACACTTCCCACTCTTTCTCAACGGCGTCAGCATCAACGACCCCGAAACAGGCAATGCCGTGTTTGGAGAAATCGGTGGCCTCAACGACGTGCTGCGCAACCGCGAAAGCAGTGTAGGCCTTGCCCCGTCTGAATTTACGTTTGCCGAAATCGGCGGCGCTACCCAACTGGATACCCGCGCCAGCAACCAACGCAAACAAATCCGCGCTACCTACGCCACCAGCAATCGTACCTATACCAACCGCGCCATGATCACCATGAACACAGGCCTGATGCCCGGTGGTTGGGCCGTGAGCCTCTCGGGGAGCCGCCGCTGGGGACAAGAAGGCTATTTTGAAGGTACATTTTTTGACGGATACTCCTATTTTATGTCGGTTGACAAAAAAATTGGCCGGAAACACGCGCTGAATCTTACCTTCCTCGGTGCACCAAGCAAACGGGGCAAATTGGGCGATTCCTTCGACGAAATGTATGACCTCGCAGGTTCCCACCGGTACAACCCCAACTGGGGTTACCAAGACGGCGAAAAACGCAATGCAAGCGTGGGGCACAGCCACCAGCCCATCGGCATCCTACGTTACGACTGGCAGCCACTCCCCGGAACGTCCATTATGGCTTCCGTGTATGGTCAGGCCGGCAAACGGGGCGATACCCGGATTGAATGGTTTGATGCCGGCAACCCAGCGCCCGATTACAACCGCCGATTGCCGTCCGCCATTCTTGATCCGGCCCTCGCGGCGGAATGGGCCACCGCACTCCGCGCCGACCAGAACCTTCGGCAGCTCGACTGGAACCGTTTTTACGACGAAAACACCAGAAATACCTTCACCGTGCACAACGCTGGAGGGATCGCTGGAAATGACGTCACCGGAAACCGTTCCCAGTACATCGTGGAAGACCAACGCGCCGACAGCAAGGAACTCGGCGTCAATACCCTCCTCAAACAACAACTCAACGACCGTTCTAAAATGCAGGCCGGCGTCAACTATCGTTGGTACACCGGCCAAAATTTTAAAGTGGTTGACGACCTCCTCGGTGGCGACTATTGGTTGGATATCAACAAATACGCATCCCAGGATTTCCCCGGACAACCCAGCCTCGAAGACAACAACCAACTCAAGCCCACCAATGTGGTGCGCAAGGGTGACGTTTTTGGCTACAATTATCTGGAGAACATCCGCAATGGCGGCACTTGGATCCAATTCCAAACCGATTTAAACCGTTTTTCCCTGTTTGGTGGTGGCGAAATTGGTCTCACCCAATTCTGGCGCACCGGAAAAAGCCTGAATCCCCGTTTCCCAAACAATTCACTGGGTGACTCAGAAAAACAATCGTTCTACACCTACGGGGCAAAAGGCGGTCTGACCTACAAAATCAATGGTCGAAATTACTTTTACGCCAATGGGTTTGTCGGAACACGTCCGCCCCAGTTTCGGGATATTTTCCTGTCGCCACGCAACCGCAATTCGGTGGTGCCGGGTGGCGTCGATCCGTATGCCGTTCAGAGTGTAGAAGGCGGCTTCATCCACCGCGCACCTACCATGCGTGCACGCGTCACGGGCTACGTCACCAATTTTACCAACGAAACTGAGTCAAATATCTATTTCTTCCCTACACTGGGTGAATTTGCAACCCTGATCCGAACGGGTGTTGACCGCCAACACATGGGCGTTGAGGCTGCTCTTGAGTACAAACCACACCCATCCTGGGTGCTGAATGCCGCCACCAACCTGGGCTATTACCACTATACATCGCGTCCCAATATGTTCTTTACCGGCGACAACACCGGCGCGGTTACCTTTGACAGCATTCTCGCGTATCAAGATAATTTTTTGGTGCCCAGAACGCCACAGACCGCCGCCTCTCTTGGGGTGAAATACGAAGGCAAACGATTCTGGTTTGCGTCCCTTTCATTCAACTGGACGGATGATTTTTGGTACACTTTTGACCCAACCCGCCGCCGTGCCGAAGCCGTGTTGAGCCTCGAACCCGGTTCCGACATCTGGAACACCATTGTGGCCCAACAGAAAGCCCCATCCGCATACTCGGTGGATTTCTTCGGCGGAAAATCTTGGAAAGTCAAAGAGGTGTTCCTATACCTCAATGTCGGCGTCAACAACATCCTCGACAACAAAAACATCATCGTTTCAGGCAGAGAAGCGTATAGAACGGCTTTCGGCCGTGAACCCGACAATGCACAACTTTACTCGTCTGAAATACAATACGCTCCCGGACTGAATTACTTTATTTCGCTGGGTGTACGCATGTAATGGCCCCTATTCAGGCCATTCGGACGTTTTACCACCACTTTTGATCTTATTTAACGCTGATCTTCAACTATAAAACATTTGACCATGTTTTTTACAAAAAATAAAACACGCAACAGCGGCCTCGTGCTCGCTTTTTTCTTGGCGATCGCTTTCACTGCCTGCGTCAAAACAGAATTTGACCAGCCTCCTACCGGCGGTGATGGCAAAGACATCCCCACCAACACCACGATTGCCGAACTCAAATCTCTCCGCGAAACTTCCGGCGGATTCGACCGCATCGCGGATGATCTCGTTATTGGCGGCGTGGTTACCATGGACGATCGTACGGGTAACTACTACAAAACCATCGTTATCCAAGATTCAACCGGCGGTATCGAAATTAAATTTTCGAACGGGTATCTCTACAACCGGTATCCCGTTGGTCGTAAAATTTACATCCGTTGCCAGGGGCTGTACCTCACGGACTACAATGGTCTGATTCAAATGATCGGCGGAACGGTCGAGGAAAATGGCCAGCTGAGCGATATTGGTATTACGGAAAATCAGGAGCGTGAAAAAATCGTGCGTGGTTTTCTTGGACAAGCGCTAACACCGCGCACGGTGAATATCACCCAGCTCAACCCCTCCCTTGTGAGTACCCTTATCACCATCGACGGGGTACAATTTGCCAAAGCAGACACCGCCAAAACGTGGGCCGATGCACCTTCTCAAACAAGCCTTAACCGAACGGTGGAAAACTGTGGAGGCATTCAATTGTTGGTGCGCAGCAGCGGATTCGCGGATTTCGCCATCCAGAAAACACCCGTCGGAAAAGGTTCCATCACGGGGGTATTGGGCGTCTATGGAACTACCTACCAACTCTATATCCGCGACACCAGCGACGTGAGTATGCCAGGCGCCCGTTGCGGCGCCAGTTCCGGCACCGAGACTTTGGTTGACATCAGTGGCATCCGTGCACTTTTTGCAGGCGCTACCACCTACATCCCCAGCGACCGCAAAATCAAGGGCATCGTCATCTCCGACCGCGTGGGCAACAACTTGAACAATAAAAATATTTACTTGCAAGATGGCACCGCAGGCATCGTGGTGCGTTTTGATGCCACCCACAGTTTTAACCTGGGCGATGAGGTGGAGATATCCATTTCAGACGCGGAGTTGAGCGAATACAACAAACTCATGCAGGTGAACAACGTACCGCTGCCAAATGCTGTCAAAAAAAGCGCCGGCAACACCATCACGCCGCGCATTGCGACGGTCGCTGAAATCAACGCCAATTTCAATGCCTGGGAAAGTACCCTCGTAAAAATCGTCAATGTCAGCATCACCGGGGGGGCCACACTCTCCGGTACCCGCACCCTGAACGATGGCTCCGGTACCTTTCCGTTGTACACGAGTGCTTCCGCCACCTTCTCCGGTGTAGCAACCCCAGTAACCCCAGTATCTGTAACCGGCATCGTATCTGACTTCAACGCCAAGCAGCTTCTGATGCGCAATGCCGCAGATATCCAACAATAAGCGACGGCTCAGCAACCATGCTTCAAACAGCGTCATTCAACGTAAAGTTGGATGACGCTGTTTTTTATGGATGGTTAAACGACGTGACTGTTTAGTCGCGCACTATTTTACCAGTGTACAAGGCCCCGTCCATGGAAAATCGATACAAAAACACCGAGCCAGGAGGTAGGCTGTTTGTGGTTACACGAACCGATTGAGGGCCTTCATCCAGGTCCAAACGCGCAGAATAAACACACTTGCCCTCCACCGTAAAAAGCTCCAGCAATGCCGGTCCGGACGTTTCCAAGGCAACATGGAAGTCCACCTGATCGCTGAAAGGGTTTGGGGATACGCTGCAAGACGGTGGTGTTTTTTCCCCAAATTGGCAGACAATGGGTCGGCGTTGCGGGGCGCCGTTTTTTTCCGACAAGTATGCTTCTGGTTGTAGTACTGCAGTGTTCAAATGCAGTGCCTGTGATAGCTTTACTGGTTGTAGGGCACGTACGCTGAGGGTGAATATCGGTTGCGATGGGCCTCGCCAGTGGGTATGGTCATACGCCAGTGCACGCAACGCATTGTCAGAAAGCAGGTAATTTTCCTCGGGTAGCCCGTCCACCGACAACAATTGCAACACAGAAGGGTCGGCTGAAAGGGCCAACTGCCAACCTTCGAGTGCCTCTTCATCGCCCAGACCAAACGCGATGGTAGCTTCTTCTCCTGGACGAAGATGGGGGTTTGCGGCGTTGAGCGACAGTGCTTTTGCGCCGGATCGTTCGTCGCCATTTATTGCGTATGTTGCTGAATAGTTAATATCCCCATATTTGATGCCTACGAATTCGAATCCGGGGAAGGATAGATCGGCTTGAAGGTTTGGGAGTAGAACTTGATAGGTGTCTTGTATTGCCGTAAAATTACTTAAAACAGCGGGATTGGCGAGTGGTTTGACCATCTTCCATGCGGGTACTAGGGGGAATGAATCGTAGATGCCGAGGATTAGTTTTCGCGTCTCCACAATATCGAACGTCGTGATGGAATTGCTGTTGTTCACGTCTGCGGCCTTCATTTGGTAGGCGTTGTCCAGCGACTCTATCCCGAGAATATGTTTTGAAATCAGCACCAAGTCAAAGGTAGTGACCCCATTGAGGGGGGCATCATGACGGTCGGCCCGTATCACCGCTTGGTAGTCGGCGCCGAAAGGCACCTGATTGATTTGAAGGGAGAAACAGGAGTCTGCGACTTGCACTGTTTTTACCTTGCTGAATGGCGATGGGGCGCCGGGAAGAGCAGTGATGGTCGTTTGCGCCCGGTAGTTGGGTAGTCGTGTGCCATTGGCAGCGCGGGCACAGCCGGAGAAACCCAAGTCTGAGTCTTCATTGCACGCACAAGCGGGGCTACTGGTTTGAACAATCGCATAGTTGCTGCAGGAATTGGTGAGTCCGTTTGCATCGCGCACCCACACTTCCAGCAGGTTCAATCCATCGTCGCAAATACCAAAACTTAAACTTTGTTCGGTGGGGAATCCAGTGCCGGTACCCGCCCGTCGAATCCCCCGTTCAATTTGGTTGGTCGGCGTACAGTTGTCTGTCAACGACAGGATAAACTGATTCACCTGAAAAGTGGCATCGCACTGTGGTGGCGACAGCGTTTGGGTCAGGCCATTGATACAAAGCAGATTGGGGCCAGCGCAGTCCTTGATGGTTATCAGGTATGTACACTGGATTACATTGGCACAATTGTCGGAGGCGCGCCAAGTGACCCGGTGCGTACCCAAAGCAAAATTACCCCGCACAGTATCTTCCGATGATTGCAAATCCACACTTCCGTCGTTGTTCAGGTCCACCTTATAAGAATAGTTGATCAGGAAGCTGCCGCAGTTGGTCACCGCTTTTTCAACCAAGTACACCGCACCTTGGGTACAACTGCCTTGGTTGAGGCAAAAACTTTTATCTGCACAATCGGTAATCCAGGAAATCGGTTGAGCGACAGAAGATTGGATCAAGCAAAGCAAGAGCAGGAATAGGAGTCTGTTCATCGTGTTAGAGATTGGAAGCTGGATAAATATTAAAAGGAGTAGCCACGTGGCCAAACAACATTGATTACCTATACAAAAATAATTCCAAATTGTACATTTACCAAATATTCTGTCTCCTACAAGGCTATTTTTACACCAAGTCGCCACGTAAAACCCCCTGCTCCCTCCTTTGCGTCTTTCCGCCTTTGCGTGAATTCCCCAAACATCACCCAACAAAAGCGACGCCACAGAATCAAAATTCCGAGTCGTCGCGTGCCACGTAAAACCCCCTGCTCCCTCCTTTGCGTCTTTCCGCCTTTGCGTGAATCTCCAAACATCACCCAACAAAAAAGCGCCGCCACAGAATCAAAATTCCGAGTCGTCGCGTGCCACGTAAAACCCCCTGCTCCCTCCTTTGCGTCTTTCCGCCTTTGCGTGAATCTCCAAACATCACCCAACAAAA
>CAIZLM010000077.1 GCA_903933805.1 uncultured Bacteroidota bacterium
GATCTCCTCATAATTCCTAAAAACCGCTTCGTTTTTGCGCCGGTTGATCCGAATTTCTTTGAACCCTTCTAATATGTGGTTGAGCTTTTCGTAAAAAATCGTCTCCTTGACCGATACCGCCCGCCACATGTTCTGAAAACTGTCCGAGTAACCCATGTAGTAAAAAACCCCAAGGCCAAGCCCAGCCGAAATCAGAACAAATGACCACATCGATATCGAAGCAACGTACAACAGCGTGAAAAAAATCATGACACTCGACTGAACGCTGTTGATGATACTGGTCGTTACATTCGAGATAATCGTGGCATCTTGGCTGATCCGCGCATAAATGGTCGCCGTCCCGTATTTATCCAAGGATACCAATTCCGTGTGCCTGACCTTGTCCGCCAGCCTGCGCCTGACACGGTTGATCACCCACTCCACCAACTCAGACGAACGATCCAAGGTGTACTTTTTTGAGTAGAAAAAAACAAAGGCGCACAAAACATACAGTATGGTGTACTGCCAATTGATGGACTTGTTTGAAACAGACTCCGCAGCACCATTGATCACAGCTATCAGACAAGCGTTGGATATCCCTGACAGTGCACTGAACACAACCAACAGGGGGGATGGATTCGGAATTTCTCGCTTTAGCAGTTCAATCAGTTTCATAAAAAAACTACTGTTTAGCACGCTGATGAAGCGCAACAAAAAACGAACATTCAAATAAATTGGTGTAACAAGATTCTTTTCTCACTGATCGAAATCTATGGGTGATTAATTGTAATAAAGTGAACGATTGCAAAATATTTTTTCATGATGGGTTTAGTGCCGTGACCAAAGGGAAAGTGCGTTTTATCATTACTGTTTGGAAATTAAAAGCGACGCCGCGGGAAAAATCGGCTGTGCCAGATAAATACAAGGACGGAATGATTGGTAGCTCTTTGGATCGCGGTGCAAAATGACAAAAATTTATTTATTTCACAAAATTTTAAATACCTACAATTATACATACAATTTAGAGGTAAAAACAAGTTTTTGTAGTGGTTGTTTTTTAGCTATTTGTCCAATAAAAACTCATACAAATTATTATTTTTTGTAATAGAATAATAATAAAAAAGCTTCACAGAATGCCTTGTGAAGCTTTTTTTTCTGAGATACTGCTCAAAACATAAAAAAAATGGTGACGTAGGTTTAACAGGTGCCAAGAAGATAAATTTTGATGGCTAGGGGCGATGGCTTGTTCTCACTCGGAAACATTCCGTGAAGATAAATAAGGGTTGTATGTTTTCTAATGTCGTTTACATACTCACCATCATAGGCAATTCTAACAAATGAGGTATTTGGTATAAGCGCTAACTGGTGATGCTATCTGACTATTCTTCGACCGGTCGGCCTTCTCACGGCGCAAAGAAGCTAACTGGTTGGTTGGGTAGGCGCGTGTGATAAAAAAAGCGGCCATGCTACTTCTTAAAAAACACCCCCTCCACCCACCGCCCAAACAACCTAAAATTTTTTTGTTCAATAAATAATTAGTTTTTTTAACGAAAAAAATACCTTTACGCAGAATTAAAGCATCGTTTTTTAGAAATCAACCATCCTAGAACACGGCAAATGCTCATAAATCAAGGTTAAACGGCGCTTTTCTTGTCATTTACACCATTAATGCCTCGATTAAGACAATTTGTCAACAGGAAAAGATGGCCGTGTATTCTCCTTTTTTATCTGACATGTTCCCAATATACAAGGGATCAATTTGATAAAAACAAAAAAATCAACTTTTAATTGGTATAAAATACGATTACATCATGATGCTTTCGGGATAATTCATGACAGCGGCCAATACCCACCACCCTCTAAAAAGGCGCCGTTTCCCCCTCCAGTACCCCTAACTGGCAAGACCTAAAAAAACACCCCGAACATCATTTTTTTACAATTCATCATTATTAACCAACATTCTAGACGTATGATGCAAAAGTCAATTACCCTGTCTGGCCGGATGCTTTGGATGGTAGCCTTCGTGCTGCTCACCAATCTCCTGCTTGCCCAAGGCCGCCGTGTTTCGGGCACAGTCGCCGACGCCGACGGCCCGCTCCCAGGAGCCACCGTTGTCGAAAAGGGCACCACCAACGGAACCACCACCGATATCAATGGCACCTTCACCCTGACAGTGCAGGCGAAAGAGCCAATCATCGTGGTTTCCTACACCGGCTACCAAACCATTGAAGCTGGTATCGGAGCCCAATCCAGCATTAGCCTGCTGCTACAACCATCTGAATCGGTACTGACCGAAATCGTGGTAACCGGTTACACCGTGGAAACACGCAAACAGGCGACAAGCGCGGTTGCTACCGTCAAAACACGCGACCTTAAAGCTGTACCTTCTGGCAACGTGGAGCAACAACTGCAAGGCCGTGTGAGCGGTCTGACAGTCATTTCCAACGGTCAGCCCGGCACCAACAGCCAGGTTCGTATCCGCGGTTTTGGTTCGTTCTTTGGCAACCAACCCCTCTACATTGTAGATGGCGTTCCCACTCAAAACGTTGATTTCCTCTCTCCCGATGATATCGACAACACAACCGTCATGAAGGATGCATCCTCTGCGTCTATTTATGGTGCACGTGCCGCCGGTGGCGTTATTGTTCTGACCACCAAAAAAGGTGCTAAGAAACCACAGCGGGTAAAAGTTTCCTACGATGCCCTCATGGGATGGACAGACCCAGGTACCGGTTCTGAAATTCTCAATCCACAGGAGCAAGCCGACTGGACTTGGAAAGCCCTGGGCAACGCCGGTCAGCCGCTGTCGCACCCACAGTATGGTTCAGGCGCAACCCCAACCCTGCCAGACTACATCAACGTAGGAGGCTTGGCCGGTTTGTCGGCTTCTCAAGTAGATTTGAATGCCGAACTGGCCAAGTACAACGTCAATCCCGACAACGGATCCGTGTACCAAGTGGTAAAAGCAAACAAAACGGGTACCGACTGGTATGACGCCATCACCCGCACGGCCCCCATGACCCGCCACAACCTCGGTTTCCAAGGTTCTACTGAAAGCGCTCGCTACTACATCGGCATGAGCTTGCAAAACCAGTCGGGTATCCTGTTGAACAATGACTTCAAGCGCTACACCTTCCGCGCCAACACAGAGTTCGATGTGTTCAAAAATTTCCGCGTTGGAGAAAACCTCCAGTTTACCTATCGCTCTGTCTTAGGTCAATTGGGCGGCGGCAGCGGCGCCAACGTATCACAAGACGAAAACCCCATCCTCGGGGCTTTCCGTATGCCATCCATCATTCCGGTGTACGACGAGCTCGGTGGTTATGCCGGCACTGCGGCCAAAGGATTCAACAATCCACGCAACCCAGTGGCTGAACGCGATGGCATCAAAGACAACCGCGGCAACAATGTGACCGGTTTCGGTAACGTGTACGCCGAATATGATTTGATGAAAGGCCTTACCCTCCGCACTAGCCTCGGGGGCAACTACTACAGCTATGGTGGATATGGTTACAACCGCCGTACCTACGAAAACTCCGAAAACAACTCCAGCTTCGGATACGATGAATATTACGGCAACGGGTATTCTTGGGTATTCACCAATACGGCTCAGTACAAAAAAGAGTTTGGCCAAAACAGCCTTGAAGTACTCGTTGGCCAAGAGGCCCTCTCCGATGGCAATGGTCGCAACATCTCTGCTTCAGGCCTGGACCCTTTCTCACTCGATCCCAACTATATCACCCTCAGCACTGTCTCAAACAGGAATGTTAACAGTAGCAACAACACCCACTGGAACTATTTGTCGCTCTTCAGCCGTGTACACTATGGCCTGCAAGACAAATACTACGTCACCGGTGTGGTTCGCCGCGATGGATCATCCCGCTTTGGCGCCAGCACACGTTATGGTGTGTTCCCCGGCGTATCAGCGGCATGGCGTGTTAGCGGAGAAGAATTCATGAAAGATATTTCTTGGGTAGACGACTTTAAAATACGCGGCGGATGGGGTCAAATGGGCAATGATAACCCGGTTAACCCTTCCAACCAGTTTAGCCTGTATGCTTCCAGCCTCTCCAACTCCGCCTACGATATTACCGGCTCCAACGGAAACGTTGCCAACGGCTTCTATCAAAGCCAAGTGGGTGATCCAAACGCAAAATGGGAAGTGAGCACCACCAGCAACGTAGGCTTTGAAGCGTTGTTGTGGAAAGGAAAACTCGACGTTATTATTGACCTGTGGAAGAAAAAAACCAGCGAATTGCTCTTCAACCCTCCTTTGGCCAGCGTATTGGGTAGCTTCCCAAGCGCACCGTTCAAAAATGTGGCTGAAATGGACAACAAGGGTATTGATCTGCAAATTGTCAACAAAGGCAAATTCAGCAGCAAAGTTGGCTACGAACTCACCCTCACAAGCTCGTTCCTCGACAATAAAATCGTTAAAATTGACGAAGGAATTGACTATTTTGACGTAAACCCAGCCAGCAATCGCTTGGCAGGAACGATGGTGCGCAACCAAGTGGGATACTCCATTTCTTCCTTCTATGGCTACAAAGTGCTGGGGCTATTCCAAAGCCAAGCCGAAGCAGATGCCGCACCGGAACAACTCGGCGCAGGCGCAGGTCGCTTCCGCTATGCTGACCTGAATGGCTACGACGATGCAGGCAAACTGACAGGAGCACCCGACGGCAAAATTGATGCCGCAGACCGTACCTACATTGGCAGCCCAGTTCCTAAATTTACTGGTGGCGCCAACCTGAAGGTTACTTTCGGCCAATTCGACGTTGAAACATACCTGTACACCTCCATCGGCAACAAAATATTCCACCTCGCCAAATGGTTCCAGGATTTCTACCCCTCTTTCAAAGGTGCTGCCATCAGCTCCCGTGTGAAAGACTCTTGGTCTCCTGACAATACAGGTTCCGAAAACCCAATCTTTGAAGACGTTTCCAACTTCAGCACCAACACACAACCCAATTCTTGGTATGTGGAAGACGGCTCTTACCTGCGTATCCAAAACCTTACGTTTGGCTATACCCTGTCTGACAGCATGATGAAACGCTGGAAAGTTTCCCGCGCCCGCGTCTTTGCTTCCACCAACAACCTGCTGACGGTGACCAAATACAAAGGACTAGACCCAAGTGTGGGCGGAGCCGCTGATACCAATTTCGGTATCGACGTGGGCAACTACCCCATCACCCGCAGTGTGGTCGTTGGTTTGGGTATCACATTCTAGTAAACCGGCCTCGGCCAATCAATTGGCCAAAGTCAACTGATGAAACAATAAAAATCAATTTCAAATTATGAAAAAATTGACCAAAAGTATACTGGTGCTGGCAGTTTTTGCGGTGATGGCAAACATCATTTTCAGCGCCTGCAAAAAAGACTTCCTAGAAGTTACACCGACGGCTTCGGCCACTGAATCGGTGTTGGGCAGCAAAAAAGGCCTCGACGGCCTCTTGATTGGCTGCTACAGCGTGCTAACCGGCCGCGATATCTTGTTCTTCTCCGGTTTCGGCAACTGGGTACATGGCAGTATCCTCGGTGGCGAAGCAAACAAAGGCACCAATGGTGGTGACCAAGCTGTTGTAAATCCTGTTCAGCGCTTCGAAACGCTGCCAAACAACGACTTGCCTTCCCAAAAGTGGAATATGTGCTATGAAGGGGTTTCCCGTTGCAACCAAGTGTTGCGGGTACTCAACAATACCACCGACCCAACCGTTACGGACGCAGACAAGACGCGTATCCGTGGAGAAGCCCGCTTCCTGCGCGGTTTTTACTACTTCGAACTGCGCCGCTTGTTTGGAAAAGTGCCTTTCGTGGACGAAAATATGGCGCCGGACGAAGCAACAAAAGTGCGGAACGACGTTGATATTTACGGCAGCATCGAAGCTGACTTCCAGTTTGCCATCGACAACCTCCCAGAAACTCAGCCAGCGGTCGGGCGGGCAAACAGTTGGGCGGCAAAAGCTTTCCTAGCCAAAGTTCACCTCTACCAACAACACTACGCGGAAGCAAAGTCGCTCTTTGACGATATCATCGCCAACGGAAAAAATGCCGGTGGACTGAAATATTCACTGACGAGCAGCTACCCGGATATTTTCAAACCTGAGTTCGAGAACAATGGAGAATCAATATTTGCCGTGCAAGCAGCGGTAAACACGGGTTCTACAGCCAATGCCAACGGCGAACATGTGCTCAATTTCCCCTACAACTCAGGATCTGATGGCCCTGCTGGTTGCTGCGGGTTCTTCCAGCCCAGTTTCGACCTGGCCAACTCGTTCCGTACCAATGACAACGGCCTGCCTTTGCTCGACGGATCCTACAACAACGCTACCAACGAGTTGAAAAACGACTTCGGCGTGAAATCAGCAGACCCCTTCTCCCCGGATGCCGGCACTGTTGATCCTCGCCTCGACCACTCTGTGGGCCGTCGCGGTATTCCTTACCTCGACTGGATCAACCACCCCGGTGACAACTGGATTCGCGACCAAGCCTACGCAGGACCCTATTCTCCTAAGAAATTCGTGTTCTACAAAGGTACCCTCTCTACTTTCACCGATGGATCCTCCTGGACCCGCGGCTGGACTGCCATCAACCAACCACTGATGCGCTACGCTGATGTGCTGCTGATGGCCGCTGAATGTGAAATTGAGGTCGGTAGCGTGGACAAAGCCCGTGATTACGTCAATCAAGTACGTGCCCGCGCAGCCAACCCTGCTTCCTACGTGAAAAAATTAACCGACGGTTCCAATGCCGCCAACTACACCATCGGGCTGTATAATACCCCTTGGTCTGACAAAGATGCCGCACGTACCGCCGTTCGGATGGAGCGCAAACTGGAGCTTTCCGGCGAAGGTCACCGCTTCTTTGACCTTGTTCGTTGGGGCATTGCCGACCAAGTGCTGGATGCTTACCTGCAATACGAAGGTGGCAAACTGCCAACGTCCCTCGGTGGCGCCCAATTCACAGCAGGTAAAACGGAAGTTTATCCAATTCCGCAAAGCCAAATTGATATCCAGGGCACCGATGTGCTCAAACAAAATCCAGGGTATTAAGTCCTGATGTGGCAGCATTGGAGGGGTTTGTGGAAAACCTATACCACAACATTCCTTCAATGCTGCTACTTTTTGATCTTCATACATTTTTGGTTGGACGAACTTGAGGCTTTACAAGGGCTTTCGGTTCGTCTTTTTTTTCTAACTGGTTAGATGACACGCTGGCTGGCCTAAAAGACCAACTTTTTTTGTCTCAGACGCGACCACGCTAACCAGTTTTTTCGTAACTGATTAGGTGGCGCGCTGTCTGGCCTAAAAAGGCCCATTTTCCGCCATACTTCGCAGATTTTTTTGACCGTAGCGCTACTACGGCCTACAAAAATCCGCTTCGTCTGGCAAAAAATGGCCACTTTTTTTGTCTCAGACGCGACCACGCTAATCAGTTACCTTTTTTCTTAAAAATCATCGCCGGTGAAACTCATCCCCTTGCTATCTGCCCTCTCCCTATTGTGCCTGCTGGCATCTTGCACGGGTAAGCCCACGTTGTTTGTCTTACTCGACAACAAAAAAACCGGAATCACTTTCCGAAATGACATCAAAGAATCCGATTCCCTCAACATCCTAAACAACGAATTTGTCTACAACGGCGGTGGCGTCGGGGTCGGCGATGTCAACGGTGACGGATTACCCGACCTGTACTTCACCGGAAATCAGGTGGAAAACAAACTCTACCTGAACCGTGGAAATTTACACTTTGAAGATGTCACACAACAATCCGGCGCCCAAAAAAAATCAGGGCAATGGTCCTCCGGTATCAACATGATCGACATCAACCGCGACGGCCGTACCGACATCTACGTCTGCAATACCTTCCTTAAAAACCCCGAAAAAAGAAAAAATAACCTGTTCATCAACCAAGGCAATGGCCCTGACGGCATACCACAGTTTGTGGACATGGCCGCCGAATATGGCGTGGCCGATACCACCCACAGCAGCCACGCCCAATTTTTTGACAGCGACAATGATGGAGATCTTGACCTCTTTGTCGGTGTCAATGAAATGGATACCAAAATCCCCAATCGATACATCACAAAGGTGACGGATGGCACTTCGCGCAACTGCGACCGCCTATACCGCAACGACGGCGGTGCTTTCACCGATGTGTCCAGAAAAGCAGGAATCAATCTGGCGGGGTTCAGCCACTCAACACTGACCGCTGATTTCAACGCCGATGGCTGGCAAGACATCTACGTCGCCAATGATTATGTCAGCAATGACTTACTCTACATCAACAATCATAACGGCACTTTTTCAAATCAAATTGCCGGCATTTTCAAACACCAAGCTGCTTCCGCAATGGGCAGTGACCTGGGTGATATCAACAACGATGGACTGCCCGACCTGTTTACAACAGAGATGTTGCCCTATTACAACAAACGAAAAAAACTGTTCCTCGGTGGAAACAATTACGCCACCTATATCAACAATGACCAGTTCGGTTATGAATACCAATACGGCAGGAATGTGCTCCAACTCAACCGCGGTATCAACCCTGAAACAGGCCTGCCGGTATTCAGCGACGTCTCCTTTATCACCGGAACCCACGAAACAGAGTGGAGCTGGGCACCCCTGTTCGCTGATTTTGACAACGACGGACTGCGCGACCTTTTCGTTACCAATGGATTTCCAAAGGATGTAACAGACCACGACTTCTCTGCTTTTTTTAGCTCGAAACGGTATCTCGTAGCACCCATGGATTTACAGGAAGATATTCCACAGGTGAAAAGTCCGAAGTTTCTTTTCCACAACAACGGCGACCTGAAATTCGATGACATCTCCGAAAATGCCGGTGTCAATTTGCCAGCCTTCTCCAACGGATCAATTTACGCAGACCTAGACCTAGACGGCGACCTGGACCTAGTGGTCAACAATATTGACGACGAGGCGTTCGTATTCAAAAATACTCTGAATGACCGGGAAGAGAAACCCGATTATCTCCGTATTACGCTCGTTGGTCGACCCGAAAACCCGGATGCCATCGGCGCTGAGGTCATCGCCTATTACGGCGGAAAAAGTCAGCAGGCTGTCGTGATGTCCGGACGCGGTTATTTGTCTTGTCCCGAACGTACCCTCCATTTCGGCCTCGGGAAAAATACGCCCGTGGACTCCATTGAAGTGCGTTGGGGTTGTGGTGAACGATCTGTCTTGAAACAACTCGCCCTCAATCAAACACATACCATCCGATATACTGAGGTCGCCAAAAGCCCCTTGCTGTTAAAAAGCACCGAAATTACAACCCTACAACAACAAAATGCTGCCACCATAGGGCTGGATTTTGTGTCTGACGACAACGACTATGTTGACTTCAATGCGCAGCCTACCCTACCCCACAAGCTCAACCAGTTTGGACCAGGCATCACCGTGGGTGATGTGACCGGCGATGGATTAGACGACCTTGTTATCCCGGGAAGTGCCCAACACGATGCCAGTTTGTTCACACAACACAACGATGGAACCTTCTCCAAACAGGCTTTAGACCTCAAAAAAGAACCTGGCAAAATGGAAGAAGACCTCGGCTCGTTGCTTTTCGATGCCGATGGCGATGGAGACCTAGATCTGTTCATTGCCCGGGGAAGCCCACAGCAATCAGCAGGTTGGTCGTATTACCAAGATGTACTGTTTACCAACGACGGTTCAGGCCATTTTACGGCAGCGCCACAAGCCTTGCCCCTGGAAAAAGCCTGTAACCAAGCCGCAAAAGCCGCTGATTTTGATGGCGATGGCGACCTGGACTTGTTTGTAGGCGGCCGGGTAATGCCCAAAAACTACCCAAAACCCGACCAAAGTTTCCTGCTTCGCAACGATACCAAACGCGGTGGGCCACCCGTATTTACCGATGTTACTGCCCAATATTGTCCGGAGTTGTCGCTCATTGGCATGGTCAGCGATGCCATTTGGACAGATTTCAACCAAGACAACCGTCCCGATTTGTTGCTCGCCGGGGAGTGGATGCCACTCGTGTTCCTTCAAAATGACGGTCAAAAACTCGTGCGTTTGGCCCACCCGTTGACAACAAACGCAACCGGATGGTGGACAAGTCTTGCTGCCGCAGATTTTGACAACGATGGTGATACCGATTATCTCGCCGGCAACTACGGCCAAAACACCTACTTCCAAGGTGACGCCGACCTCCCACTGCACATTTACGCGAAGGATTTTGACAACAACGGGGTGTACGACCCCTTTATTTCCTGCTTCTGGCAAGACTCGCTGGGCAGAAAACGGGAATATTTCTACCATACCCGCGATGATATGCTCAAGCAACTCATCACGATCCGCAAAAAATTTAACACGTATGGCCAATTCGGAGAAGCAACCGTACAAGATGTTTTTAGCAAAAAAGACCTCGAAGATGCTCAAATACTGGAAGCTAATTGGATGTCAACAAGTTATGTAGAGAATCTTGGCAATGGTACGTTTAAACTCACCCCACTACCCAACCCGGTACAATTGGCTCCGGTATTTGGAATGCTGCCATTTGACTGCGATGCAGACGGCCTGACCGATGTCATCATGGTCGGGAACGATTACGGCATGGAACTGCTTCAGGGGCGTGCGGATGCCTTTTATGGAATGGTACTGCACAACCTTGGGTCTGGGAATTTTCAACCGTTGGAGATTGGCAAAAGTGGTTTTGTTGTTCCAGGAGACGGGCGTTCGGTGACCCGCATCTGCCTGGCGGGAGGCGCCTCTGCCATTGTGGCCACACAAAATGCCGGCGCCATGAAGGTATTTATCCCTTCCATGGCAAACGCCAAACAAACCATTCGATTGACCGAAAATGAAGTGTGGGCAGAGATATTGTTCCAACAAGGCCAACGACAACGACGCGAATTTTTTCGGGGAAATGGATTTCTTTCCCAAGAATCTCGTACCGTTCTACTGCCCAATGGCGTCCGGGAAATGGTTGTTTATGACGGGAAAGGCCGTGAGACCAGGCGCATAAAAGGTTGAATATTTGCAACTGGTTGGGTGGAACGCTGTCAGGTCCAAAAAGGCCCATTTTTTGTCTCAGCAGCGACCACGCTATCCAGTTACATATTTTTGATAACTATACCATCTTATGAACAGACGAGAATCACTCCAACGCATTGCCCTCGTGCTCGGGGGAGTAGCCATAGCGCCTGATTTGCTGGCCCAAGCAATCGCAGGCCCGTCTGCTACACGTCAAAACACCCCCGAAGACCGACTTCATATCCTCGATGAAATGGCCGAAACCATCATTCCAACCACCGATACCCCCGGTGCAAAAGCGGCAAAGGTGGGCGAATTTATTGTCCACGCCGTGGAATATTGCCTACCCAATGATCGGAAAAAACGTTTTTGGGATGACTTGGACGCGGCAGAAACAGCCTGCAAACGCCAAATGGGAAAGTCATTCACCTCGTGTTCCGACAATGAAAGAACCCGTTTCTTGCAACAATTACAAGCCCAAAAACACGCAAAAGGAGATGACCCAAGCGTGCCCATGTTTTTTACCGCCCTTAAAATGCTGGTGTTACACGGGTACTTCACCGCTGAAATAGGCGCAACGCTGGCACTGAATTACGACCCGATTCCAGGAGGATGGATACCCGATATGCTCATTGAACCCGATACGAAAGCTTGGACACCACTGTTTTAATCTTCTAAATCAACATAGACTGTGAACATCAACATAGACGCTCGAAAAAAAAGAACCTACGATGCCATCGTCATCGGATCCGGAATTTCCGGGGGCTGGTCGGCCAAAGAACTCTGTGAAAAAGGACTGAAAACGCTCGTCCTGGAGCGCGGCAACAAACTTGACCATATTTCCGACTACCATACCGCCTTAAAAGACCCTTGGGACCTCGAAAACCGAAACATGCAAACCGAAGACGACCGGAATCAATACGCCATTCAGTCTCGTTGCTATGCTTTCAACGACGGCACACGCCACCTCTTTGTTCGTGATACCGACAACCCTTACGAACAAACAAAACCATTTGAGTGGATCCGTGGATACCACGTGGGCGGAAAAAGCCTGATGTGGGCGCGACAAACCTACCGGTGGTCTGACTTCGATTTTGAAGCCAACGCCCAAGACGGCCACGGCACCGATTGGCCAATACGCTATGCCGACCTGGCGCCTTGGTACAGCTACGTGGAGCGTTTCGTGGGTATCAGCGGCAACCCAGATGGGCTGCCACAAATTCCAGACAGCGAATTCCTGCCAGCCATCGAACTGACGGCGGTAGAAAAACACCTGCAAAAAAGCATCAAAGACAACTACCCCGGCAGAACCCTGATCAGCGGTCGTTGCGCCAACCTCACCGCACGCATAAACGACCGCGGACCTTGCCAATTCAGAAGTTTGTGCCACCGAGGCTGCCCTTTCAGTGCCGCATTTGCAAGCCAGTCCGCCACACTACCCGCGGCGGCAGCCACCAAAAAAATGACGCTGCGCACCGACAGTATTGTCCATTCCATCCTCTACGATGAAAAAAAACAACGCGCCACCGGTGTGCGGGTGATTGACGCCAATACCCGTGAAATGACCGAATATTACGCGAAAATCATTTTCGTCAACGCCGGCACTGTCAATACCACGGCAATCCTGCTCAACTCTGAGTCAACCCGTTTCCCCAACGGGCTTGGCAACGACAGCGGTGTACTGGGGCACTACCTCATGGACCACTGTTACCGGGGCCGCGCATGGGCCACTTTTGACGGTTACGAAAATCATTACCACAAAGGCCGCCGGCCAACAGGATTTTACATCCCTCGGTTCCGGAACCTTTTGGGTGACAAACAACAAAATTTTGTGCGCGGCTACTCCATCGGCGGTAGTTGCGAGCGCGGTGCCGCTTGGCAACAGGGCGCCTGGCAGGAAGGATTCGGCGCCGATTTCAAAAAATCAATGACCCGGCCCGGACAGTGGGAATTGGGCCTGCACGCCCAAGGAGAGTGTCTCCCACATTTTGACAACAAACTGACCATCAATAAAATAAAACTGGATGCATGGGGAATGCCCACAGTCAATTTTGACTGCCAATGGAGAGAAAACGAACTCGCAATGCTGAAAGATAGTTCCAATACCATGCAGGAAATGCTCGAAACAGCAGGTTTCAAAAATATCCAAATCAGTGACTCCCAGGAATCCCCCGGCAAAGGAATCCACGAAATGGGTACCGCCCGTATGGGCCGAGACCCCAAAACAAGCATGCTCAATGCCCACAATCAGCTGCACTCGGCGCCCAATGTCTTTGTCACAGACGGCGCCTGCATGGCCTCTACAGCCACCCAAAATCCTTCCCTGACGTATATGGCCCTCACGGCCAGAGCAGCAGATTTTGCCGTCAAAGCACTCAACAAGCGGACGATTTAGTCGCTAATTCATGGATACCAACCCAGGCTGGGTTGGTATCCATGACAACACCACAAGCACTATGCCGGCGGACATCTCATGGCCGCCGGCATTATTTTCCAAGCATATTTGCACCCATATTTCCCGTTACCGGTTTTTCGCCTGACTTTTGCAGGCGAAATCACCGCACAGGGGTTTGGTGTCTCGATGGACCGTCTTACAAGTCCACGGAAGGCATGTCCCCTTGGCCGACTTGTATCAATAGCCCTTATCCCTTACCAAATATTCAAATTGTCCACCATGCCTGCCATTCATTACAACAAAGAAGGCTTCTCCAACGAGACCCTGCTCCACCTGTACGAACAACTCGTAAAGCCTCGCCTCATTGAAGAAAAGATGCTCAACTTGTTGCGACAAGGGCGTATTTCTAAGTGGTTCAGCGGCATCGGTCAGGAAGGTATCAGCGTGGGTGCCGCCTGCGCCCTACTGCCCGACGAAGTTATTTTCACCATGCACCGCAACCTCGGGGTGTTCACCGCCCGTCATTTGCCGCTCGACCGACTGTTTTGCCAGTGGCAGGGCAACAAACACGGCTACACCAAGGCTCGGGATAGATCCTTTCACTTTGGAGCGCTCGACCATGGTATTGTGGGCATGATTTCACACCTCGGACCACAACTGTCACTTGCTGCGGGTGTCGCAATGGCCCACAAATTGAATGGAGAAGGCCGCGTTTCCTTGGCCTTTACGGGTGACGGCGCCACCAGTCAGGGCGAATTTCACGAGGCACTCAATGTCGCATCCGTTTGGAAACTTCCGGTCATATTTCTCATCGAAAACAATGGGTACGGCCTCAGCACACTCCCCAATGAACAATACGCCTGCATTGACCTCGTGGACAGGGCCATAGGATACGGGATGCGGTCTGCGAAAATTGACGGCAATAACATCCTGGAAGTCTATTCCACCATCCAAAAAATAGCCCACGAGATGCGGAACGATCCGCAACCATTTCTCCTCGAATGTGTCACATTCCGCATGAGGGGCCACGAAGAAGCCAGCGGAACCAAGTACGTTCCCAAAGAAATGATGGAAACTTGGGCACTCAAAGATCCCATTGAAAACTTTGAAAAATGGCTGCTCCAAGAAGGTATTCTGACTGAAGAATACCAGAAATCGCTGAAAGAAGGCTACAAAATAGCCATTCAACAAGCTGTAGATACCATGTTCGCCGTACCAGAACCTGTAGCTGATACCGCAGAAGAACTTGCCGACGTGTACGCTCCAGCACCCGCAGCCCTCGCACCAACCAGTCCTGAAAAAGAAATTCGATACATTGATGCCATTTCTGATGGACTACGGGAAGCCATGCGCCGACACCAGAACCTCATCCTAATGGGACAAGACATAGCAGATTATGGTGGTGTATTCAAAATCACCCAAGGATTTACAGCAGAATTTGGGAAAGACCGTGTGCGCAACACGCCTTTGTGCGAGTCTGCTGTTGTGGGCATCAGCCTCGGCCTCAGTATGGGTGGATTCAAAAGTATGGTGGAAATGCAGTTCGCTGACTTCGTGACCTGCGGGTTCAATCAAATCATCAACAACCTCGCAAAAATACATTGGCGCTGGGGACATCCGGCAGACGTGGTCATTCGTATGCCCACCGGCGGCGGATCTGGTGCCGGACCCTTCCACTCCCAATCCAACGAAGCGTGGTTTACCCATACCCCAGGGCTGAAAATTGTGTACCCCAGTACGCCCGCAGATGCCAAAGGCTTGATGCTGGCCGCCTTTGAAGACCCCAACCCGGTCATGTTTTTTGAACACAAAGCCTTGTACCGGAGTGAAAACGGTATGGTGCCGGAAGGCTACTACACCATTGAAATCGGAAAAGCACGACAGGTGCGAAAGGGCCATGACGTGAGCATCCTGACCTATGGACTCGGCGTTCGATGGGCCCAGCACCTGGCGGAAGAACTGAAACTGGATGCCGACATCGTTGACCTTCGGTCACTGGTACCCCTCGATTATCAAGCCATTGAAGATTCTGTAAAACGAACCAACCGCGTGCTCATTCTCCACGAAGACACCCTCTTCGGAGGTATAGGGGGCGAAATATCGGCCTGGATTTCCGAGCACTTGTTCGAACACCTCGATGCACCTGTCATGCGTGCAGCAAGCCTCGATACCCCCGTACCATTTGCAATACCGCTGGAACAAAATTTCTTCCCCCTCGAACGCGCAAAAAAATTACTAATTAAACTGATGCAGTACTGATTTATTTGGTCAAATCCCCCATGTTTTGACCAACACTAGGGCTGAATTAGGCCTTATTTGGCCATCAATCAAATGAAACTGGCAAATCTGGTTGGTCATATTTATGTACAACTGGTTTGGTGGTCGCGTCTGATACAAAAAAAATCCGTTTTTACAACTCCACTTCCTCCCCCAAAGCAGGTATACCAATGTTGGAAAATCCGTGTTCATGTAAGTACTGACGCCACTTTTCCTGGCGGTCGATGGTGCCATGCACCAGCCACAATTGTTGGAGGGAGTTTTTCTGATGGGCAATAACTTCCAGCATCTCGCCGCGGTCGCCATGGGCAGAAAAAGAGTCCATCACAACAACATCGGCCAACACTTGTCTGTATTGTCCCATGATGTGCAGGCTTTTCGCCCCTTCTCGGAGCCTTCCACCGGGTGTATTGGGGGTACAATAACCGACGATCAGGAATGTATTGCGTTGATTTTCAATGTTGTTGAGCAGGTGATGCCGAATGCGTCCGGCGTTCATCATGCCCGAAGCGGCAATGATGATACAGGGCTTGTGCATGCTGTTGAGCTGTCTGGAGCCTTCCGAACCGCGGATGTAGTACAGGTTGTTGAACCCAAAAGGATTCTCATTATCGGCCATATACCGGTGCACCTGGCTGTCAAAACATTCCGGGTGGTTGATGAAAATCTCTGTGGCATTCACCGCCAAAGGACTGTCCACATACACGGGTACCTGTGGCAATTTTCCGGCACTTTGAAGCTGGTCTAGCATGTACACAATTTCTTGGGTGCGCCCGACAGAAAAAGCAGGGATGATGACCTTGCCTTTTTTCTCCACACACGTATGCCGAATAACCTCCAAAAACTCCTCCATTTCAGAAGGCGCCGATTCGTGATCCCGGTCTCCGTATGTGCTTTCGCAGATCAAATAATCCAACGGCGGCATGGGCAAAGGATCGCCCAAAATTGGACGATTGGGGCGGCCCAAGTCGCCCGTAAAGCCAAACATCACCGTTTTGTCACCTTGCTTTATTTCCAAGGTAACCGTGGCGCTGCCCAGAATATGACCGGCATCGCGGAACATGACCCTCACATCGGGGTGTATGTGAAACCACTGCTCATAGTTATAACCCGCAAACAACCGCATGGCCATCTGTACATCCTCCACGGTATAAAGCGGCTCTACTTCGGGCTCATGGTCCTGTTTGTGCCTGTTTTGGTGGTCGGCATCTCCCTCCTGAATTTTTGCGCTGTCCAACAACATGATGGAACAGAGGTCACGCGTGGCTTGCGTGGCATAAATTTTACCCTGAAAACCATTTTTGACCAACTTGGGCACCCGACCGGTATGGTCAATGTGCGCGTGGCTGAGTATTAGGCAATCAATGTCTTTGGGCTGAAATAGCCACTTTTCATTGAACCCAAACATGGGGTTTTCTGATCCACTCTGGCCATCGTCATCACCGCCACCTTGGTACAAACCGCAATCGAGCAGTATCCGGTATCCATCATCCAAGGTAAGCAAGTGGGCACTACCAGTGACTTCTTGAGCGGCGCCGCAAAATTTTATTTTCATGTTTGAGGTTTTTTTAAACGGTGTGATAAAACGTAACTGCGTATTGGGGGATATCTTTCATTGGGTCAAATCCCAAACTGTCCTAGAACGCGGACGTGACAAAACCAATCAATTTAAGTGCTTGAGTACTTCAGATTTTTCTATAAACCCGGTGTTAGTCCAAGTAACTACACCTTTATTATACACGTGTAAAACCGGTAACACATCAATATTCAACGTTTTACAAAGTGATTGATGATCATCTGCGTTGATGCGTACCACCACCACTTTGTCGGACATATCCGTTGCAATCTCCTCCAGATAGGGCTTCATTTTTTTACAAGGGCCGCACCAATCAGCATAAAAATCAACCAAAACCAATTTGTCAGATTGCACAAGCGCTTCAAATTGCTGGCGTGTCATGCCGGTTGTGGGTGTGTTGTTGCTTTTTATTTCAGGTAAATCAGCCGCACGCCACTTCATGATTCCACCGGCCAATTCATACACTTGGAAGCCTAAGGCACGCATTTTAGCAGCGGCAGAAGCACTCCTTCCTCCGCTCAAACAATAAATAAAAACTGGGTTTGACTTTTCCAAGGTCAGTATTTGAGTCTCAAAATCGGATCCATTCCAGTCGATGTTTCGGGCTGTTGGCAGGTGTCCCTTGGCGAATTCTTCCGGCGTACGTACATCCACAACAGGGGATTGGGGCAATTCCCTTATTTTTTCAGCAAACGCAGCAGCAGGTATTGGCGCTTGTGCGGATTGTTTTTGTGCGTTGCCGCAACTGCTGAACAACAAGACGAAAACAAAAAAAACAGACTGTTTCATGTGGCATGGGTCTAAATGAATCTACGTACGAATATAGGTAAATATCCAGAAAAAACAATCATTGTGCGCAAGTGGTTATTTTTTTGTCACCTGAATTCCAGCAGAAAGCAATTGAAGGGCCTTCTCAACAGCCGGGTCATCGTCGTTTTCCACGGTGTAACGGCCCAGATCACCAAAGAGTATTTTTGCGACCCGTGCTTTGAGTAGGGTTTTAAATTCGTTGCGACAGTGTATAAACTGGGTCGCATCCCGTTTTGCCCCCTGATTGTCCGTATAGTCTGCCAAACTGTCCAACATAGCATCTGATGCCGACCAATTTCTGGTAAATTCTTGGAGATCCGCAGGCATAGCCTTCCGATCCTGACTTTCCATCCAGCGGGTGACAAACTGCGTCAAATTTTGGCGGAGTAGCTGGCAATATTCACCGGATAGTACCGTATCGTAGGGAATAAAAACATCCGGGGTTATTCCGCCGCCACCGTACACCACCCGGCCAAATCCCGTGTAATATTTGGTACTGTCAGGGAGTATGACTTTGGAAGCGTCGGAAAGTTCACCATGCTTGAGTCGTCGTTCGCCATCATGGGCGTAGTCGGTGTCGTGTTTGTAATCCCGTTGGATGCAACGGCCACTGGGTGTGTAATAGCGGGCGATGGTGAGGCGCAGGGCACCGCCATCGCTGAGTGGATATTGTTCCTGTACCAGCCCTTTGCCGTAAGAACGTCGTCCTATCACCCAGCCGCGGTCCCAATCTTGCACAGCACCCGCCATGATTTCACTGGCCGAGGCCGTGCCCTCGTCAATCAGCACCGCTACTTGCTGGATGTTAAATCTGGCACGACCGTTGCTTTTATAATCCTTTCGCTGTTCCGTCCGACCTTTTGTATAAACCAGCAGCTTGGTGTCTGGGAAAATCTGACTGAGGATTTCAGTGGCTTCTTCCAAGTATCCTCCTGGATTACCCCGTAAGTCAATGACCAGGTTTTGCATGCCTTTGTCTTCTGCAAGCGGACGCAAGGCGCCCATAAATTCCTGGTATGTTTGGTTGGTAAAGCGGTTAATTTTTAGATAGCCGGTTCGATCGTCGAGCATATAGGCAATATCCACGCTGTGAACAGGGATTATCGCCCGTACGATGTTAAAATTTCGCAGTGCTGTTTCAGCGCCTCGCAGTACGCCAATCTTCACCGAAGTACCTTTTTCTCCGCGCAATTTCTTGTAAATCAATCCATTATCGGTTTTATTTCCGGCAATAGCGGTATCGTTTATACTGACAATTTTATCACCGGCAAGGATACCGGCTGCCTCTGCGGGCCCGCCGGTAAGCGGTGTCACCACCTGCATCGTATCATCCACTAGGATGAACTCGATGCCAACCCCCTCAAAGCCACCATTCATATCGTCTTCGACCGCTTTCAATTCATCGGGGCTGATATAGATCGAATGCGGATCGAGTTTGGAAAGTAGGTGATCAATGGCTTCATCGCGCAAGTCATTGGTATTGACCGTATCCACATATTTAGACGAGACAAACCGAAGTATTTCATCCAGCGATCCGCCGCCAGCTTTGTACGAACCGGAAAGGCTAAATTGTTGGTCGTAATGCGGCAATAATTGGCCGATCAACATGCCAACGGCCAGTGTGGCGGCCAGGATCAACGGCAATCGAATTTGAACTTTGGTTGAGGTTTGTTCCGTGTGCTCCATTGTTTATACTTGGTCGTGTGGTGAACTATTGTCGGTGTCGGGAAAACGGACTTGTTTGCTCTTTTTGTACCCAGTTGGGTGGTTATCGCTTTTTCTTTTTCCCTTTCACCAGTTTCATCTCTTGCAGGAGGTAACCTGCGCCGCCGAATTTATCGACGATGAACAACACATAGCGAACATCCACCATGATGTTGCGACAAATAGCGGGGTTGTAGTTGAGGTCGCTCATCGTACCCTCCCAAACCCGATCAAAATTGAGGCCGATGAGGTTGCCTCGGGCATCTAGGGCTGGGCTGCCGGAGTTGCCGCCGGTGGTATGGTTGCTGGCAATGAATGCTACGGGCAATCGGCCATCCGGCGTGGCGTATTGACCATAATCTTTGGATTGCCACAGATCCCGGAGTTTTTGGGGGACATCGAATTCATAATCACCGGGGATGTATTTCTCCATGACGCCATCAAGGGTGGTCTGGTATTCGTAAGACACAGCATCGCGGGGAGAAAATCCGCGCACTTTTCCGTAGGTAAGACGGAGGGTACTGTTGGCGTCCGGGAAGAACTTTTTTTCTTTGAACACCACCATTTGAGCCGCCATGTATTGGCGCTGCAGCAGGTTGATCTGGGGCTGAATTTCCTGCAATTTGGGCTGCACATTGGTTTGGAAAGCATCGTTCAGCGTTTTCCAGAAGACAAAAGCCGGGTCTTTTCGGAGTGTTTCAGCGACTTTATCGGGACTTTCCGTGAACAGGGCCTGTAGTTTTTCGCGGTTGGGGATGACACTGTTTTGAAAAATATGGGCAGCGAGTTGGGGAAAACCGCCGTATTTGGCAGCTTCTTTTTGGACAAAATCAGCCCCCCATTCCGGTTTTGTATTTTGGGCATAAAGTTCAGCCATTGCTGCAAAAACAGCTTCATCTACTTCGGGTCGGTAGTCTTTGAAAAAGCTATTCAGTGCGGGCGCGATATCCCGTTGTTTTTGGGCAAAAAACACCGCGCCATTTTTGTCAAAAACCTCTATAAGGCTGTTGAGTGACGCCGCCTGAGCGAGTATTTCATTGTTTCGAAGGCAGGTTTCCGAGTAATAATCCCGGGCAAATATATAGGGCTCTTGGTCTTTATACAGTTGGCGAAGGCGCGGCAACAGATTCCCAAAACGGTATTTTAAATCGGCGTTTTGTTCTACGCGTTGGGTGAATTCGGCCTCGTACCGGTTTTTTATATCCAGGGCCTTGTAGGTTTTAAGACCCTGCATTTCGCCCAGCCATTTTTTCCAAGCATTGGCAATACTGGCATACTTGGCGACATAGGCGATTTTAACGGCGGGATCTTTGCGCATAAATCCATCCATGATTTTTAAGGATCGGTCCCGGATGGCGACTTTTGCCGGGTCGAGCACTTCGCCTGTCTGCGCAACAGCCGTAGCAGTAAGGTATTCATCTGTTCGGCCGGGGAAACCATACACCATGGTAAAATCGCCTTCTTCAATACCGTCTAAGGAGATGGGCAGGAATTGTCGTGGGTGATAGGGTACATTGTCCACTTGGTAAGGGGCTGGATGGCCATCTTTGTCGGCGTAAATCCTAAACATCGAGAAATCTCCGGTGTGTCGAGGCCAGACCCAATTGTCGGTATCCGATCCAAATTTGCCGATGCTACTGGGTGGAGCCCCTACAAAACGGAGATCCTTGAACGTTTGGGTAACAAACAAAAAGTATTGGTTGCCATTGTAAAAAGGGCGAATCAGGAGTTCTTCCCACTTTTCTTTTTTGGTGTTGACCTTTATTTGGGCGATATTCTTGTCTATTTGTGACTGCCGGTCGCGCTCTGCCATACTTTCTGATACGTTTTGAAGGGCGAGGGCCGTCACATCTTCCATTCTGCTGACAAACATAGCCGTAACGCCTGGAGCAGGAAGTTCTGTTGAGCGGTCTGTCGCCCAATAGCCATTTTCAATGTAGTTGTTTTCAAGGGTACTCAGTTGCTGGATGGCCGAAAACCCACAGTGGTGGTTGGTCAACAGCAAACCATCGGGCGAAATCACCTCGCCGGTACAACCACCGTCGAACATGCAAATAGCATCTTTTACACTGGGATCTACACCATGATACAAATCATCGGCGCTGATTTTGAGACCCAGTGCTTTCATGTCCTTTTCATTCTGCTTTTCCAACAGCAGTGGTAACCACATGCCCTGGGCAGGAAGTAAAAAAGGCGCCAACAACAGGAGAAGGAGGAAATTTTTTTTCATAGTTGATACATTTGTAGGGCAAAAATACTCAATCGTTGGTGGGTCGCAGTGCGCATATCATCGGATACGCCATATTTGGAAGAAAAAATCGGCATGAGCCACCTTCAACGGAGGCAAATCACCTGAAACTGCACCCCATCAGAACGGTTTTCAGGTTGTTCTGCCCCGCGAAGTACCTCAAGGGCGGCCTGGCGCTTCTCCGGTTTTTCTTTTGAGAGAAATGCAGCAGGATGGTGAATAAGGAGTACAACATGGTTGCGGCCCACTACTTCTAGCGAACACAGACAGTCGAACAAAGCATCAAGATTTTTGCCAAAATAGTCAGGGAATAGCAAGGTTTTTGCAATTCTAGGATAAAAACTGCGCAAGGTATGTGTTTTATTGCCGTCAATTTCTGCCACAAAAACCTCGGGTGAAAAGACAGGGCGTTTGTCCGTGAATTCCATATTCTAGCGTGTTGGTGGGCGTTTTATTGGATGGAAAAGGCTATCACGACGTCGCATGCTGCGTCAGTCAATGGTCAGATATGTTTTATAATGGTCTTGGGTGTACCAGGCATGGTGATCAGAACTGGTGACGAGGCGTTCTGGGCCGCGGGATTGACCGGTCACTTTGGGGTGTACATCCCATTCCGAGTAGCGAATACGGAGACCTGTAGCGGTTTTTACAGGCAGTTTTTTTTCACGGTTTTGAAATTCCCGGCCTCCAACATACCCATCTGGGGCGTGACCATTGCGGCGAATGTATTGCAACACCTCGAGCGCATATACTGGTGCTCCGTGTTGGGAAACCTGTGCTGTTGACGTACCGGTATGGATGGCTTCTGCTGGCAACAGGTGGGCCTTGTCGCTGCGGTGGCGGATAAACCACACAATGCCGAATAAAACAGCAAGAACGAGCAGGCGGGTAAGCAGGCGATTGCGCGCGAAAATAGTGGCCATTGGCTGAAAGTAACTGGTTAGGTGGCACGCTGTCTGGCCCAAAGAGGCCCATTTTCCGCCATACTTCGCAGATTTTTTTGACCGTAGCGCTGCTACGGCCTACAAAAACCCGCTTCGTCTGGCAAAAAATGGCCTCTTTTTTGTCTCAGACGCGACCAAGCTAACCAGTTACGGCTGAAAATTATAAGATACCGCTTGCAAAAATAGTGTATGACAGCGTGTTTCGCTCGATTCTTTCTAAGATAAAGCCATGCGCCCCGATCATCATAGATAGACGACCGGGGCGCATGGCATCGGAGACAAAAAATTAAAGCACTTTTAATAGTTCCTCTTCGAGTGTCATCCTCGGATCCACGGCGACAATCTTACCGTCTTTGCCAATCAGAAAAGTTTTTGGAATGGATCGCACGCCATAATCGGCAGCGGGTGCACAATCCCAAAATTTGAGATCACTCACGTGGTTTTCCCACACCAAGCCATCCTGCTGGATAGCTTCTATCCATTTGTCTTTGCCATCGGGCCGATCGAGTGACACACTGAATACGTCGAATCCTTTCGATTTATACTTTTTGTACATCTCTACTACGTGCGGATTGGCATTGCGACACGGGCGACACCAAGAAGCCCAAAAATCAAGGAGGACCACCTTGCCACGCAAGCCCGACAAGGTATGCGTCTTGCCATTGGGGCCCGGCAGGCTGATGTCCGGCGCCGTCATACCAACTTTGATGGGACCACTGTCAGGATCTCCTCCTTTTTGCTGCTGGGCCTGCTGTTTTCCCAATTGCCCAACCAAGGTTGACAGGTCTGAAGCATATTTGGAGCCCGGCATGGCTTTGGCAAGCGCACTGCTTTGGGCCTTAAACTCGTCCATAAACAGCGCAGGGTTTTGTCCGAGCAACTGGGTCGCCAAAAAAGCCCGCATGAGCGGTGTACAGCCTTTATTGACAGCGGCTTTGGCCTCATCCGGGGTTTTAAGTTGATTTTTGAGAAGATTCTGAATCAAGTTGGCGTAACACGTGAATGTTTCAGAGCCCGTTACGGTCACCTCCATGCGATCCAAGGTGTTGAGGTCGCCCGTAATGTCCACCACGTTTTCTTGGCCGTCGAGGATAAAATACAGTCGTTTGGCGCCAATGCTGAGGCGATATAAACCTTCCTCATAGGCTTTATCCTTTTTAATCTCAAAATTTCCAGCGGCATCGCAAGTAGCTTTACCCAATGGAACATTCGTTCGGTCAAAATGGGTTTGGTCTAGGGCGACTTGAAGATTGGCGGCATTGGCCACAGTGCCCTTGATGGCATGCCCCGACATGGAATTGCAGGCATTCAGAAATACCAAAACAGGAATGGTAAGAAGCAATAATTTTTTCATTTTCAACAGGATATTATCATTGTAAACGATTGACGCAGAATATTTTCACAAGGCTTAGCCCTGTGCGTTATGTTGATGGTTGGTGATCCAAGTGTCTATGGAACCAAAATCCTCACCGTCCACGGTGATTGTCATCCCACGCACTGTTCCAGCAACTTCGAATGTCAAACCCGCTTCTTTTAAAAAACGTTCGAGGGTAGCACAATGTTCCGGTGCCACCGAAACAACAACGCGGCTCTGGGATTCCCCAAACAACCAGGCGTCTTTGCGGACATCGGGATTGGAGACAACCTCAAAACCCAGTTTACGGGGCATGGCACTTTCGATCAGGTTGGCAAAAAGCCCCCCATCCGACACATCGTGCACGGAGGAAAGCAGGTTCATGCTGATGGCCTTTTTCACCGCTTGTTGGAGGGTGAACTCTTCTTCTAAGTCAAAATATGGGCAATGACTGAATTCAACACCATGAACTGTGCGCAGGTATTCACTGCTACCCAAGTCGTCGCGGCTGATGCCAAGGAGGTAAATCACGTCGCCCTCGTTTTTGAAATCAAGGGTCATCAATTGGTTGTAATCATCCAGCAAACCAAGCATACCGATGGTGGGTGTGGGGTACACCGGTAAGGTTTCTCCATTTTGGGAGTATTGGTTGTAAAAACTGACATTTCCACCTGTCACCGGTGTTTCAAATCTCCGGCAGGCTTCTCCCATGCCACGGATGGCTTCGGCAAACTGGTAATACACCTCCGGGTTGTAGGGGTTGCCAAAATTAAGGCAATTCGTAATGGCCACCGGTTCGCCACCGGCACATACAATATTGCGTGCAGCTTCTGCCACCGCAATCATCGTACCCTTGTATGGATCGGCGTACACATAGGCTGAATTGCAGTCGGTGGTCAACGCAAGTGCCTTTTTGGTCCCTTTCACATACACCACCGCGGCATCGCTGGGGCGGTTGGTGGTCATAGTACCGGTACGGACCATGGAGTCATACTGTTGGGTAATTTTGTGTTTGGAGCCCATGTTGGGAGATCCCATCAATTGGAGCGCGGCTGCTTTGTACTGTTCAGGTTGTGCGATACTGTCGGGGTTGAATGTAGCTATTTGAGCTAGGTAAGCGGGCTTCTGTTGCTCGCGTACATACACAGGCGCACCGCCGCCGAGCACGAGAATATCTGCTGGTACATCGGCCACGAGTTGGCCCTCATAATAATATTCGAGCCGATCTGCTTCAATGGTGGTGCCGATGGCCACACACGACAGGTCCCACTTGTCAAACACCGCCTTGATTTCAGCCTCTCGGCCAGGCTTGACCACGATCAACATGCGCTCCTGGCTTTCAGAAAGCAGGATCTCCCAGTCTTTCATGTTTTTTTGCCGCATGGGCACCTTTGAAAGGTCAATGCGCATGCCGCAACCAGCCTTGGCCGACATTTCAGAGGTTGAACAGGTGATACCTGCCGCGCCCATATCTTGCATACCAACGATGGCGCCTGTGGTGATGGCTTCAAGACTGGCCTCGAGCAACAATTTTTCCTGAAAAGGATCCCCCACTTGTACCGCAGGCAGATCCTGAGATGAATCTTCTGACAAGTCTGCAGACGCAAACGTGGCCCCGTGAATACCGTCTTTACCGGTCGCAGAACCGACGATAAACACCGGATTACCCGGACCGCCTGCCGTAGCGCTGACCGTTTCGCCTACTTTCACAATACCGGCAGACATTGCATTGACCAAGATGTCGTGGTTGTAACAAGGCATGAAATACACCTCGCCACCCACGGTTGGCACGCCAAAACTGTTGCCATAATCGCCAATACCGCGTACAACGCCTTCGATGAGTTGTTTCATGCGCGGAGTCTCCGGCATACCAAAACGGAGTGAATTCAAGGCCGCAATGGGCCTGGCGCCCATGGTAAAAATATCGCGGTGGATACCGCCAACACCGGTTGCAGCCCCTTGGTATGGCTCAATGGCAGACGGGTGGTTGTGGCTTTCTATCTTAAACACACAAGCGAGGTTGTCCCCAATATCCACCAATCCAGCATTTTCTTCTCCAGCGCCCACCAGCAATCGCTTGCCTGAACGCGGCAGTGTTTTGAGTTGTACAATGCTGTTTTTGTAAGAACAGTGCTCACTCCACATCACGGAGAAGATGCTCAATTCGGTAAAGTTGGGCACTCGGCCCAGCACTTGCTTGATTTTTTCAAACTCGTCGGCGGTAAGCCCCAGTTTTTTGGCAGTTTCTAGCGTAGGCTCCATCGTGGTAATCGTCGTATGAAAAGTGAGTAGGTGGTCAAAAGTAACGGATCAATAAAAATAGAACATCAGGGTCGACAACGGTCAAAAAGTCTATATCCTAAAATTCTCCGCAAAAGTAGAGAGTGTTGTGCAGAGCAGGGAATATTCCGGGTACAGTATTCACCCGGAATGGGAAAAATCACCGAAAAGAAAAGGGCGACCTGCCGTTATATTACAATCAGACCGAGCGACAAGATGTTTGTCAAAAAAAATTGGCCTCAGAGCAAACGTTGTGGCCCTTGATCTGTTTGTTTTACGTAACTGGTTAGCGTGGTCGCGTCTGAGACAAAAAATTTGGCCATTTTTTGCCAGACGAAGCGGATTTTTGTAGGCTGCAGCAGCGCTACGGTCAAAAAAATCTGCGAAGTATGACGGAAAATGGGCCTTTTTGGGCCAGACAGCGTGCCCCCTAACCAGTTACGTTTTTACTTTGTGCCTTGTTCTGCCCATTTCACCATTATATACCGCGGTTGAATAGACACCCACATTTCGTTGATGTACACAAAAGATATACAAAAAATGTTCCACCAATTCATCCTATCGCCACTCGCTGCCGCGCTCCTACTGCTATCCTGCAACACTTTTTCCGGAAAAACAGTCGAAAGAAAACCCCTGGAATCTCCCGAGGTGGTGTTTGGAAAACTGGACACTGCTACCTTCGCCGCCGGGTGTTTTTGGTGCGAAGAAGCCATTTTTGAAGGACTAAAAGGGGTGAAAGATGCTGTCTCAGGGTACTCAGGAGGCCACACACAAAATCCGACCTACGAAGAAGTGTGTTCCCACACCACCGGTCATGCTGAAACGGTACAACTCTACTATGACCCGTCCCTTATTTCGTATCAAACACTCCTGGAAGTCTATTTTGTTGGCCAAGATCCGACGCAGGTGAACGGCCAAGGGCCCGACCACGGGGATTCTTACCGCTCGGTGATCTTTTACCGCAACGACACCGAACGCTCCCTCGCAGAAACCTATATCAAGCAACTGAACGATTCAGGCAAATACGACCAACCAATTGCCGTCCGCTTGGAGCCATTGACTATTTTCTACCCCGCAGAAGACTATCACCAAGATTATGAACGGAATCACCCCGAAAACGCTTATGTCCAACGCGTCTCTATTCCCCGGATCAACAAGGTGAAAACGGCCTTTCCGCAGCTCCTTAAATAGAAACCAATACCGTTCTTGCAATCAGGTGGCTTTTGTAAGCACCAGTTTGGTTTTGTCGGCCTTGGCAATGTTTTTGAAGAATGTCAGGAAGCTTTCAAACTGTGTATTGGGCTGAATGGAATTGTTCAGCACCAGCTTTCGGAAGATGTGCAATTGCCCTTCAGATGTCTTTTTTATGGAAAGTTCATACGTGCCAAAAGGCGATGAATACGCGGTCGATTCAAAACCACTCTCCAACGTGTATCCCGCAGGCAGGGCAATGGTCAGGTTGTCTTCTACGGTGATGCCCCTGCCGGAAGCTTGTATAGGATATTTCCGATCAAGCTCCATGGGAGGAACTGTAATTTTTTGTGCCAACGCCACCACGGGTACAAACAACCTTTTCCCACTGATGGAAGCAAATTTCGGTACCGACAGCGAAAGGTCGCAGCGGGCTTCTGGCAAACGCCCTTTTTGAAGGTGGATGTCAAGTGCGGTAATTTCAAAATCACTCAAGCCAATGTTTTCGTACCATATTTTTTCCTGCTCCGCACGGGCCATACCGACCATGCCAGCGACTTCTGATTGTGCAATTCCCCGATAGATGTCCACGGATTGAAGCACTGCACTGCCATCAGCGGCGAGCGCAAGCTGCGTTGTTCGCAGAATAGAATTGTTTTTTTCATCATAGGCAGGAGTATGGACCATTTTCCCCCCTTCAGGCGTGATCAACAAGGCGAGTCGATCGTCCGTCGCATCGCCAAGGAACCCACAACTTTCTGTCTGACTGGTGCACTCCAGCCACAGCGTGTCGGGCACCATGGGCACACAAACAAAGGCATGGTTAAAACGGGGGTTGGGGAAATCTGGATACTGCCCGTTCCGCTCTTTTTTTCCAGCCTTGATCAGGGCATAATAGGCGGGAACACCCACCGCCCGGAGCATGGCCACGGTGTAATTGCTCAACCCCTTACAATCGCTGTACTTGAATTCGTCCACTGATTTTGCCGGCATGGGTTGCCACCCACCGATACCAAGGCCCACAAAAAAATAGCGGGTATTCTGTTGTAAATACTCGTACACCCGCGCCACTTTACAAGCCGCATCGGGGCAATCTGCCGTCAATGTTCGGAGTTTTTGTTCCGTGGCAAGGGGCAATTCACGCCGGTCGCTGTTGAGTTTTTCAATAAATTTGCCATAGGATTCCCAGGTACTCATATCACCTTCGTAGCCTTCCATGGTAAACTTTGTGGGCGCGCTCAGCACCCGAGGCAATGGGACGTACTCCACCGGGGAAAACGGTTCGTCCGAAAGGGCCGTAATTTGGTGAAAATCCCAGCGCAAAGGGCCTGTTTTAGCGCCCGTCGGAAGGTTCATCTCGAGTACCCTAACCTCTAATCCTGCGGGCATCACAATTTCACAACTGGCAGATTCTACCGATTCAGACATCGATTCCTGCGGGTAAAAATCAGGGTATATCATGAGCCCGTGGTACTTTCTTACCACGGTGTACTCGATGGTAAAAGGAAACGGAAGCCGCGGAAACTGGATAATTTTCATCCGGTTGTCGTTGACAGCATACTCTGCACCCTTCACATCCTGCACATCTTTTCGTTTGATGGTACGAATCAGTTGGCCGCTTCCGTCGTACACCGCACCGTCAATGTCTGTTATGGAGACAATTGGATCATACCAGAAATATTGATCCGTTTCGTGCTCCGCCCGTTCGTTCAAAATCGTCATAACTTTGTGCTCCGTTTCAATGGCATCTCCCTGGTTGAGCACTTCAAATTTTAGATCGTGGCGGCGCACGACGACGTTGGCGTTTTTGAGCAATGACACCGGAATGTTGGCCGCTGCAAAATTATTTTGTGCGAACAAGCCCAGCGACGCGCTGACAAAAAAGATTAGAAGGGGTGGTTTTTTCATCGGTTATAGTTTGGTCAAGACAACCTGCTCTTCGAGTTTAGAGACGATATTACCATAAAACTGCTGCAAATCGGCGTAATGTTCCACCGAGATATACGGTTGTCGGATGCTTCGGCGGACGGTTATTTTCACGGCGTCAGGGGATATTTCTGAGAAATACTCAAAGATAAGCCCATTTTCGCCGAACATCATTTTGGCGCTTTTGGGCGCCTCCTCGACCTTGTACCCTACGGGTATGGCAAATACAAAATTGTACACAGCGGTACGCGGTACGCCGAGTTCAATGTTGAATTTTCGGACCGGATTTTTGAATGGATTGTCTTTCCACCCAAAGCCAAGGGCTGGGCTCAGGTAAATTTTATTGCCCGAAACCGTGGCAAACCCGGTGGTCTCCAAGTCAAAAGTACCTTTTATGTTGGCCTCCTGCCAATCGTCGAGATTTTCAAACAACAAATTGGCAAAACTGCCGTCGCTCAACAGCACGGAGAATTTCTCGCGTAGAAAGGCCGACGCATTGTTTGCTTTGATGCGGGACCTTGCCATAACGGCCCCATAGCCTGTTTCAGAGAAGGAAACAGCACCAGACAGTTTACCCTCGGACGTTAGCGAAAGATTGGCCTGAACCGCGCTGCGCACCAAGGCCTTGTTCTGAAGCGCTATCCAGGTAATATTGCCTTTGTCGCGCATCAATAATCCTTCAACGTTGAGGTCTTCCTCCGGCAAAAAGCCCATGGGAAGTGGCCAGGCAGCGGCATCCAGTAACAAGATGGTACTGTCATCTGCTTCCACCGCCGTGATCAATCGGTCAAAGGCACTGGGCGATACCCGAAAGGGCACGATATGGCCATTATCCAAGGTACTGATGGCCACGGGAAAAGCTTTCACGTTGGCCCTTTGAAGCATGTTGATGAGTACAACGTTGAGGTCTGTCGGCGTTCCTTTTTTCTTTTTGGTGATATTTTCCAGCGATTCACTCATCCAGATCATATCGAAGTTGCCCGATTGGTAGTTTTTCCCGACATACTCATAGAGCGCCGCTATTTTCTCACTGGTGGTCGCTTTTCCAGCAATGGCGGCAGCGGTTGCTTCTGCCGTATATTTGGTAGAACTGATAGGGTCTTCATACGCATCCTCCAACAGCTCCTTGCCCAGATTTTCCCAAGTATCGTTGCGGTCTTTCGGCGGCCCGTTCACCAGTTTGTAACCATAGGAACTCCCCGTTGGCTCCAACCGGGCCTTGTAAATGGTCCGAACATCAAAATTGATCTGTGAACGGTAGTCGTTGATAGAGGTCACAAATGGCTCTGGTTTGAGCGCCGGAATGTTTTCCTGGATAAAGTGCATTTCGTGACACACATAAGAAATGCTGTTGGAACTATTGGTCCTGTCTTCTTCCTGCGCCAATGAAAATGGCACCTCCCCTTGTGCCACTTTTCTGAATTCAATAAATGAGGGTACAGAAGCTTTGTACTCGCTCCAGATTTTGGGAATATTTTCGTCCTGAAACACCCAGCCGGGAACATCAAAATCCATGTTGGTCTGCGTGTACTGAAATTCGATGATAGTACCTTCCCTGACAGCAGGGATGGTCAGTTTTTTCAACCTCCGATACCGCGTCAATTTTTCATCAAACACATTGTCCTTGTCAAGTTTTGTTTCCACCAGCACCCCATTTTCGAGGTTGTAACTGGATGCCCGCAAGTCGGCAATTTTTTCGTCCCCGAAGTACGGAATGACGACATCTGCCAAATAATATGCCTCTTTGTTGAATATTTTGATGCGCACATGGTGCTCCATCTCAAAAAGAAAGCCTTGTTGTTCATTGTACCGATTGCTTAATTCCGCTTTGTCAAACAACACGACTGCCGGCGCACCCGGATCCAGTGCGTAGGATTTCATCGCCATCTCCTCCTCTGATATTTTTCCGAATTTGGCTTTTATTTTCTTTTCCTGGGCCATCAAAGGCACATAGCAGAGCAGTATAAAAAGGGTTAATGGGATTATATTTTTCATCATATCGGTATTATACGTTCAAAAAAACGTAACTGGTTACAAAACAACAAAAAAACCTCCGACGTGGAAACGTCGGAGGTTCGGAATGAATATGAATTCAAAATTAAACCCTCTTAGGAAAGTTTAACGTTAACTGCATTCATGCCCTTTTTACCGCGTGCGGTATCGAAAGTGACGGTGTCGCCTTCGCGGATTTCGTCAACTAAGCCACTGACGTGGACAAAAATTTCCTCTTTCGAAGAGGAGTCAACGATGAAACCAAAGCCTTTGGTAGAGTTGAAGAATTTTACTGTTCCGGTATTCATTGTAAAAAAAGAAAAAAATGTGATGTGGCAATGCGCCAGTACAAAGGTACGCTGTTTTATCAAAAAAAATGGTTTTGCTTTTATTTTGAAAAAAAATAACATTTTGTCCAAAATGAGCAGAGGCCCTTCATCAACGGGTTTTTGTGTTAATGGCGGTTTATGTTGGCTGAATAGCACACGTTATACCAATCATAAAATAACGAATATCTTCATATTTTATGCTTAAAAACTCATCGTTTTACCCCATTATTGTTGGAATATTGACAATTTAGTTGTTGCTTTTCATGCTTACATTGGTATCTGACACATAATTGTTGCCACTATTTTTTGCACTTTTTCCAACGCGATTTTATCAAAAGACGTACGACTGCCCCAAAAAAAGTCGATTTTTGCTGCTTATATGAGCCACGCTGTCCATATTTTTATCTCCTACGACGCTGCCGACACGCGCAGCGCCCTCGACCTGCAGCGCCAGATTGGTCTGGCCTTGCAGCCAAGGGATACTGTTTTTTGGAACAGGGAACTTGTGCCCCCGGAAGCTTTTCGGGCACAAGCGCTTGCTTTCCTGGAACACACAGACCTCTTTGTGGCCATCCTTTCCATGAACTACGAAGACACCCCCGATGTGCGGTGGGAAATGTCCACAGTACTGGATTTGCAGGACAACCGCCCCAACCTGCAAGTCCTGACTGTTCTGGCACGGGAATCCGTGGCACCTACCCTGCTTCGCACCTGTCAAACAGCGCTTCCAACACCTGAAAGTATTGAAAAACTTCCTGCCTACCGGGACCAACAACTTCGGCGCGCCGCTGAATCGGCTGTAGCCATACTGGAGGCCGCCCCCTTGGCCAATCGTATTCCCATCGGCGACATAGTGCTACCCTTCAGCATCGAAGCCCTCCGAGAGCGATTGCTGGCGCAAACAGACCGTATCAACCACACACCCCTGTTGTCTTTGCTGAAACGCATCATCAAAGACGTGCCGGTAAAACGCGCGATACTCGATATCGAAGACGCCTATCGACAACTGCGGGAACAAACCAGGCTTTCCCAAGTCACCATCCAAGCGTTGCAACAGCAGTCAAAACCTATTCTCCAGGATTTGCAGTACCTGCTGGAAAGGCTGGAAGAGCCCCAATTGGTGCCCGCGTGGCGCTCGGTTTTTATTCGAGACTATTATCACTTTACCCCAGAAAGCCGCGACGAAAGCTCCGTACCACCCTTTTTTGTGCCCACCGACGAAATTTATATTCCGGAGTCACTCCACAGACAAACGAATGGGTACGAACAAACCACGGCAGAAGCCTTCGAATCGCTTTCCTTTGAACAACAAAATGAGTTTCGACGCAGCTTGCTCCTCGCAAAAGATGCCCTGGCCGTAAATAATCCCGCACAAGCGTACGCCCACTGCGACCATGCGCGACAAAAAATTGATCCGCAATCGGCGCAGTTGTACGAGTACCTAATGATGACGTTTATCCAGAAAGAAACACCCTCGCGGATAATGGGAGAAGCATCAAAAGGCAATGACCGATTGTTACAGCACGTCTTGTTGTTTGCCAGCCGCCTCCGAGAACACCAAAACACAGGAAAGTGCCCTTCTAGTACGGCCCTCCACAACCTGGCCGTCGCCGCTGAAAGCCTCTCCGATGCAGCCCTAAGAACCTACTTCCACCTGCCCAACGATCCCATTCGGGATACCGGCAAACACGCGGAAGCGGTGCCCGACCATCGGCCGTTGATTCGCTCGTTGTTGGGTTATACGCTGCAAGTGTGTCAACTGGTATATCCGGCAGAAGAGTTGCTGGAGGCTGCCGTTATCGAAAATTGCGGCGGTGGAAAATGCCACTGGGTAAAACGGGTAGAGGTGGTTGATCAAAATTTTCAATTTATTTCCGAAGGCCACCTCGATGTGATCGGCGAAATCCAAGAATTGCTGGCCATGCTGCAAGGAATGGAAAGCAATGATCCCAATAAAATCGTCAAAGGGCGCGTCCTGTTGCGGGAAGATTTGTATTTCAGCCTGTTGGCCAAACGCCAAACCCTCCACACACAACTGTTAGAGGACGCCAAACGAATGAGACCGTACACCGATGTGCGCAGTTCTATCATTCGCTTTACCCATGCCTGTCTGCTGGGGGCACATGTCTTTGGCGATGAAGATGCGCTCGGAAAAGGCCATTCCTTCCTACGACTAGCCCTGGAATACTTGCTTCCGGGACTGCTCAACACACCGGCTGTGGTAGAAGCGGCAAGCATACCTTGGTTTACCTTGGATGAAAATGGCCGAGCAACAGCACATCCAGACTGCGCTGGCTACCATTTTGATGTCGCCGGTATTGTTGAAAAAATTGTGTTGGACCTAGCGGGACCTGCCGGCTGGAGCCATGTAGCACCCAATATCCAAGAGCGTATTTACCTACAATACGTTGCCGATACCGCGGTGCTGTACGAAAAAGTAAGAACCGGACTGACGCCAACCGATATCCGAAAAATGGACATAATGGACGCACGCAGGTTGCTCATAGCGTGTATCCATCGGTGGGTTGTCGCTTTCAAAGCCGATCCGGTACGCGGTGTTCCGTTGCTGGAAAATGGCATCCGGGAAATGATCGGGGATGGCTTATTAATCTGGCTCCAACACGATCCCTACTCGTTGGTGGCCCATCCCGATAGTTTGGCCCAAGGCTTTGATGCCCCCGTTGCCCTAAAAAAAATCCATGACCTGCTCTTGTCCGCCCAACCAAACGCAAACACCGCCCATGAAACCTTTTTGAGTGGTCGAATTGCCACCAATTTGTTCGAAAAAAGAATACTCCCGACCTACCATGCCTGCCGAAAAGGGGATGAAAGCCAACGTGCCAACATCGCACTGCTGCTCCTGGAAACACTTCGAAACTATCAACTGCACCCAGATATCAACTACCTCCACTTCGTGTGGCAAGAACTGACCGAAGAAATTAAATTGCCCTGGATTGACGTTGGAACAGATGGACAAGCGGTTGATTTCAAGCCCGTAAAAGGATTTGACCCCACGGTGGTCGTGCGGGAGATCAACACAACAGATCCAACAGTGTTTCGCCTGCTGGATGTTCGTACACGCATTGCCGACCTTCGACACGCCGACCAAGTACGCCGTTATTTTCGTGAAATCAGCGAGTTTACCAACGAAAACAGACAAACAGAACGACAAATCGCCATTGAAATCATCCAAAAAACAAAATGCATTTTCCGGTACTACCCCAAAGCAGCGTACCTGCAACTGGCTTGGGACGAACTACACGGAAAGCCTGGCAAACATCGTATTCGCTGGAATACCCGTTTCCTAGGTATTGTTCCCACCAACAACGACCATTACGAAAACCAATTCTTAAATTTTAATTACAAATACGAGCGATTCGAACTTCGTCGACTCCTCGACAATCAATTCAACGAAATGCAACGCGTCCTGTCCAGCCTTTCCTGAGGCATAAGATGCTGTTGAAAAAACAATCATCATGACAAACATTACCACCATTATTTTCGACCTCGGCGGGGTACTCATTGACTGGAATCCAGAGTACGTTTTCAAAGATGTCATTCCAGATGCCGAACGCAGGGCATTCTTTTTCCAAAATATTTGTACCCACGACTGGAACGTGGAACAGGATGCAGGTCGGCGAATTGCAGTAGCCACCGAAATACTGGTACAAGAACACCCAGCGTGGGAAGCAGAAATAAGAGACTATTATGGCCGATGGGAAGAAATGCTGGGTGGACCCATCCCCGAAACAGTGGCGCTGCTGCGCACTTTGCGCGACAAAGGGCAACATCGCCTGTTGGCGCTGACAAACTGGAGCAATGAAACTTTTCCAGTGGCGCTGGAGCGCTACGATTTTCTGCACTGGTTTGAGGGAATTGTCGTTTCTGGCGACGAAGGTACCCGCAAGCCGTTTCCAGACATCTATCAAATATTGCTGGACCGCTACCAAGTAAATCCAGAAGAGGCCGTATTTATTGACGACAGCCACCACAATATTCTGGGTGCAGAAGCCCTGAAAATCAAGGGCATTCATTTTCTGAGTCCGTCCCAACTGCAGGATACCCTCCTGGCATGGGGAGTCCTGGACACAACGCCCGAAGTATGATACCACACGCGCAAATCGTCGGAACATCCACCCACCGCAACAGGTGGGTGGCCCTCGATTATTGGCGCGGTTTGATGGCCCTCGCAGTCATGACTTTTCACTTTGACAAATGGGCTTCGGGCGTTTGGGACGCTTCGACGGCACAAGGCAAACTGGGTGTATATGCCGTATCTGTTTTTTTCATGCTGAGTGGAATGGCCCTGACAGAAACATACCAAAAATCACTACTACCCGATTGGAAATCGCTTTCCTCATACGCGCTCCGACGTGTTTGTAGGATATTTCCGCTGTTGTGGGCAGCAACCAGCTTGACACTCCTATTGGACGACGCACCGAGGAGTGGGCGCGAAATTTTTCTAAATTTTACAGGATTGTTCGGTTTTATAGACCCTTCGAAAGACATCGCAACGGGCGCTTGGTCCATCGGTTGTGAATTGGTATTTTACGCATTCTTTCCGATTATACTGCTCGTGGGTCGAAAAAACAGGTGGTTCATCCCTGCCTCCCTGGCGGTTGTGGCGTGTATTGGCATGATACGAGCCTTTGAAGGGCCCTTTGTACTTCATCCAGTGTCACAATCCCAGTGGTGGCCTTACTACGTGCAAGTGCCCAACCACGCCTTTTTTTTTGTGACAGGGATGGCTTTGTCGGCACACAGCAATTGGTTGCAACAAATACAAAACTTCATCTGGCGGTTCTTACTGGTTGTGAGTGCCGCGGTATTTTTCTGGATGCCTGTCGGCAGCGATCCTGTGTATTTGGTCAGCGGCGGGCAGCGCGTGGTGCTTTCGGCGTTGGCTGTGCTGGCGACAACAGCCTGGAGTTTCGGTGTTACGACCTTGGCTGATATTCCACACCGGCTGTTTGTTTGGCTCGGGACCATTTCCTATTCCATTTACCTGTTGCATCCCTTGGTCTATCGGGCGACAAAAGCCGTATTTACGCGGTTTGCCGATATTCCGACCTGGCTGCTACTGCCAACGGCCTGTGTCACAACACTGTTGGCTGGCCATATCGCGTACCACTGGTTTGAAAAACCAGCCATGCGGGTATCAAAACAAACGGCGCCATAAATCACCCCACCAAAAAACGCACGATCCAAGGCATAACCAACAAACTTGGATGGTGGCTACTCAATACTGTTCCGAATCATTGGGAAAGTCCTTGGCCTTAACATCGGCGATATAGCGTTGGGTAGCATCCGTCATCACGTCAAAAAGTTCTGCATACCGGCGTAAAAAACGCGGTTTAAAATCTTTGGTAATACCCAACATGTCATGTGTCACCAAAACCTGACCGTCGGCATGCTTGCCAGCACCAATGCCGATGGTGGGAATGGCAATGGCCGAAGACACCTCTTTGGTCAATTGTGCCGGAATTTTTTCCAGCACCAACGCAAAACAGCCTATTTCTTCCAGCAACCGCGCGTCATCCCGCAATTTCTGGGCTTCAACATCTTCCTTGGCACGAACGGTATATGTACCAAATTTGTAAATACTCTGCGGCGTCAGTCCGAGGTGCCCCATAACAGGAATGCCGGCTAGAAGGATTCGTTTGATACAGTCTTCTACTTCAGCGCCACCCTCCAGTTTAACAGCATGGGCGCCCGACTCTTTCATGATGCGGATAGCACTCGATAAAGCTATTTCCGAATTCGACTGATAAGACCCGAAGGGCATATCCACCACCACCATGGCACGGTGAACTGCCCTTACCACCGATTGAGCGTGGTAAATCATTTGGTCTAGGGTGATGGGCAGCGTCGTCTCGTGACCCGCCATGACATTCGAGGCAGAGTCACCTACCAAGAGAATGTCTATGCCAGCGTCATCGAGGATGCGGGCCATCGAAAAATCGTAAGCGGTAAGCATGGCGATTTTTTCCCCGCGGTCTTTCATGGCCTGAATGACATGGGTTGTCACACGTTTGATTTCTCCCGTTGCTTTTGACATGGTATGGTATATTGTTGGATCGAAAAGGTAGAATTGAGGGCGAAAGGTAGGCCCATAAAAGAAAAAAACTGCACCTAATGTAGGGCAGTTTTTTTAAACAAATTATCATCGCATGACTATTGTTGTAAAAGCAGGTTAAATCGTAACTGGTTGGGTGGCACGCTGTCTGGCCCACAAAGACTCATTTTCCGCCATACTTCGCAGATTTTTTTGACCGTAGCGCTGGCTACGGCCTACAAAAATCCGCTTCGTCTGGCAAAAAATGGCCACGTTTTTGTCTCAGACGCGACCGCGCTAACCAGTAACGATAAATCTTAGGTAAGCAAGCCCTCAACGTGATATTGAAGGTCTTGCGATCTCACCTAAAAATGTATAATCCCATGAACTTATCTCAGACGATGGTGCTTTCACCACCGCCGTTCACGCAACAAAAGTGATACATTAACCTGAATAATTCTAGGGAAATTTTTTAACAGTACTTTTACAAGGTAGGCGATATTAATCTATTTTACATTGTGTATTATATTGATTTTCAATAATTTAAGCCCCTATTTTTCGTAAAAAATAGGGGCTTAAAAATTAAAAATTATGTATGATATTTTTTTATTGTAACTGTTTTGATGTACGTATCCGTCAATAAACGGCCATTTTTGTCTCATGCGTGTCCGCCCAAACAGGTACCATAAAATTTGCCTTGACTGTGGCGAAGATCCCCCGTAAGCAGGGCTGGAATTAAATTCTAAATTTTAGCGCTTGTGTAAGTGGGTGTATCTGCAGAGAGTCTATGGTTTTCTGTGAGATCTGGACATTGTTCAGTCTGAACTCATTTTTAGCAGAAAACACGCCCAAGCCATTGGTGACATTGGTGTACGTGGGGTACACCTCTGCGCCGGTGAGGCCGGAATTGGCAGAAGCGGTGATGTTGAATTCTTTAATTTCTTTACCGCCGCCTTCTAGTAGGATGGAACATTTTTCAAAGTAGCGGAAGTTGGTGGTGGGTTGCAGGCTTTCTGACAGGAATCGAAAAAACTGTGCGCCAGGCAATTCCGTGGTACCCTTGTAAACGCCCGCTCCAACCTGAGATCCCGATCTTTCTACATTGTTGGCCCCTCTCCAGATGAGTGTGTCGCGCAGCAATGTGGTACCATCGGGCGCTTCTTCTCGGTACGGAAGAATTAAAAAGACATTGAAGTACACCCCATACTCATCGGTACGCCAATCCACCGTGGTAGTTTCGCTGTAGGTGAAAGTAACCTTTCGAACAATGTTGGTGGGGTCAGGATTGGTGATGGTAAAATCCTTTGGGATCGTAGTTTCTGCTGTGATGTTAGGCTTTCCATCGGCACGTTCGACGACGAGTCGATACAGGCCACCTGGCGTCAGTGCGCTTCCCTTGAATTTGTAGAGCCAGTTGGGGCTGTCCGCAAAGGTGCCTGTTTCGCGAACATGGCCCTCGAGGTTGCCATCAACGCGGGTCAAGGGTACTCGGAAGGTGGTGCCGGGGCGCTCCAGCCAAACCGCAATAGCAGCCTCCGGGTAGTACAACGAGTCTGCTATTTTTGCAATAACATCTGCGCTGGTGCTGGGATCTAAAAAAGCTTTTTCGACCCGAATATAATGGGCTGTATCGCGGGGCGAAAGCACGCCATACACAATAGGCACCTCTTTCCAAGGGGCTGTGACTTCGAAATCATTGGAGCAGGAGCTCCAAACGGCTCCTAGCAAGAGGATATAGAATACGTTTTTCATTTTTTTCCTTTAAATAAGGCTGCAAAAATAGGCTATTGAAAACAATGCGCGCGGTAAAAAAACAAGTACGTCTTTTAATGGCGAAGTCGGGTATTGGAAACAACGCTTTCCGCGGTAAAACGGCATCTCCGGCTCGCGGTGGTCATGTGGCGCCAAATGGTTGGAATATGGACGATATTCATGGCTTGCAATGCTTAAACACCACAATCCATCAAAATTTTATTTTGGATGATAAAAAGTTCAACTTATCCATTGTTTTATACCAAAGTGGTGTAATTTTGCGCGGCTTTTATAGAAAAAAGTGTCCTGATCTGCCTTTAATTTCGGCCAAATCGGAAAAAAGGACATAAACAACCAAACATCATTTCGTTTTATGGCTAATATCGGTCGTATCAAACAAATCATCGGCGCTGTTGTAGACGTTGACTTCAGTGGACCTGACAGCGAACTACCCGAAATTCTCAACGCTCTGGAACTCACCCGCCCTGACGGTTCATCGCTTGTACTGGAAGTACAGCGACACCTCGGCGAAAACGGCGTTCGTACCATTGCCATGGACTCTACTGACGGCCTTATGCGCGGTATGGAGTGTGTGGATACGGGCTCTCCTATTGCTATGCCTGTTGGTGAAGCCGTACGTGGCCGCCTTTTCAACGTAGTTGGCGAAGCCATTGACGGCATCGGCAAGGTTGAAAAAGGAAAGGATGCTTACGTAATACACCGCAAGCCGCCGGCTTATGAAGATCTCTCAACCGAACGCGAAATTCTCTACACGGGTATCAAGGTTATTGACTTGATCGAACCTTACGCAAAAGGGGGTAAAATTGGTCTATTTGGTGGCGCTGGTGTCGGCAAAACCGTGTTGATCATGGAACTCATCAACAACATCGCCAAAGCATACGATGGTATGTCTGTTTTTGCCGGTGTCGGTGAGCGTACCCGCGAAGGCAATGACCTGCTGCGGGAGATGATTGAGTCCAACGTTATCCGTTACGGTGACGAGTTCAAACACTCCATGGAAGAAGGCGGTTGGGATTTGTCGAAAGTTGACAAAAAAGAACTGGAAAAATCTCAAGCAACGCTCGTGTTCGGTCAAATGAACGAGCCACCAGGTGCGCGTGCACGTGTGGCCCTTTCAGGACTTACCATGGCGGAATATTTCCGCGATGGCGATCTCAAAGATCCTGCCGGCGGACGTGATATCCTGTTCTTCGTGGACAATATCTTCCGTTTCACCCAAGCAGGCTCTGAAGTATCGGCGCTCTTGGGCCGTATGCCTTCTGCCGTGGGTTACCAGCCTACACTGGCAACAGAAATGGGTCTGATGCAAGAACGCATCACTTCTACCAAACGCGGTTCCATCACTTCCGTTCAGGCGGTGTATGTCCCTGCTGATGACTTGACCGATCCGGCTCCTGCCACAACCTTTGCCCACTTGGACGCCACCACGGTATTGAGCCGTAAGATTGCCTCTCTCGGTATCTATCCCGCTGTTGATCCGCTCGACTCCACTTCTCGGATTCTGGACCCAAAAATCATCGGTGACGAACACTACCGCTGCGCTCAGCGCGTTAAAATGATCCTGCAGCGCTACAATGAACTGCAAGACATCATCGCCATCCTGGGTATGGAAGAACTCTCCGACGAAGACAAACTCGTCGTGGGTCGCGCTCGCAGGGTGCAACGATTCCTGTCTCAACCTTTCCACGTGGCCGAACAGTTCACTGGACTCAAAGGTGTTTTGGTGCCCATTGATGAAACCATCCGCGGCTTCAATATGATCATGGACGGCGAAATGGATGAATATCCTGAAGCAGCCTTCAACTTGGTAGGAACCATCGATGATGCCATCGCAAAAGGCAAGAAAATGCTTGCTGAAGCTTCTTCCAACTAAATCAACTAGGTATGCGTTGTGCGCGGCAGATTGTTTTATCCGCCCGCACAACGCACAACATACAACCAGAGCATCATGAATTTAGTAGTCCTTTCTCCTGAAAAAGAAATCTTCTCCGGCGAGGTAAAGTCCGTACAAGTACCCGGTTCAGACGGCAGTTTCCAAATACTCGACGGCCACGTGGCCATCGTAGCCTCCCTGCGAAAAGGTCCTGTGAACGTGCTGAAAAGCAATGGAGAGAAGTTGTCTTTCGAGGTGACTGGCGGATTTGTAGAGTGCCTCAACAATGAGGTGTCACTGCTGGTCTCCGGTACCAACGGATAGTTTTTTCGCGCTTACGTTGCTAAATGAGTCATCCGATTTCCGGGTGACTCATTTTTTTTACCCAATACAAAGGGTCAGCCCAAACCCATGAGCCCCCAAATGCCGGACAAAACCAATATTACCCCGGAAATAATGCCGGCATTGTGCTCCAATGCATGCCAGTTGGTTCGGGAAAGCCCCCGCCATACCACCCATACCCAAACGGCCATACCACCCACGGTGGTGATAAAATAAAGGAGGCTCAAGGAAAAAACAACCTGATAGCCCATCGTGCCTGCCACCAAGAAAAAAGCGCCTATCTCCAAGCAGGGCGACAAAAACATGGCCAGTGACAACGCCAGAATCAGTTGTCGCTCCGGCAATTCCCCTTGGATCTGTCCGTGTAAATGAAAATGTCGGTGGTAATAGTGCCGCCAAATAAAAATCAATCCCAACACGATCAACATAGATGGTGCCGCAACCCTGGTGAAAAGCTCTACCCAACCTGCCAACCGCCAACCCACCAAACTCAACACCAAGCCAATTATGATGGTGCTGAGCGCGTGCGCACTCCCCGCCAAAACGGTGATACGCACGGTTTTACCCGCCGTCCAAGCTGATTTTCGGCCGATGGCCACAATCGGAAGCCAGTGATTGGGAATCGTGGCGTGAAGTACACTGATGCTAAGGCTCGCAAGAAGGAGTTCGTACATGTATCGGGCGTTGGACACAAAAGTATTCACCAGAAGCGGTATGTTACAAAATACCGTGTTCATTTTTTGATACGGCACCTTGTTGACCCAAACAGATCCTATTAAATCACCAAACCGCAATAACCGCAAAATGTTGCATTTAATCGCAATACATGCCTTCCAAGGGCAAAATGGAACATTCTATGCGTGTTTTTGAGCCATTGACAATCAAACACGTAATTTTACGCGTCAAAAATTGGCATCGATGTGTACGTCAAAAATTCCAACACCCGACACAATGGAAAAAATCACAGAATCAGCCTCCCAATACCGCCACTTGGAACACATGGCCGTGCGCGAAATCCTACGCTCTATCAACACAGAAGATCAAACAGTGCCCATGGCTGTTGCACAAGCCATTCCGGCCATTGAAATGCTTGTGGAAGCTACCGTACTAAAAATGCGCGAAGGTGGTCGGCTTTTCTACATCGGCGCCGGCACCAGTGGCCGCCTCGGCGTGCTCGACGCTTCTGAAATTCCACCTACCTTTGGCGCACCCCCGGAATGGGTCGTCGGCATCATCGCAGGGGGAGATGAGGCCATTCGAAAACCCATCGAAGTGGCGGAAGACAGTGAAACGCAAGCTTGGAACGACCTCTTGGCCTGGCAAATCGGCCCACTGGATACGGTAGTCGGCGTCGCGGCTTCCGGAACAACCCCCTATGTGGTCAATGGCTTGCGTGCCTGTCAGTCCAATGGTATCACAACAGCCTGTATTACCTGCAACCCCGGTGCGCCTTTGTTGGCCGTGTCTGATTTCCCTATTTTGGTGGTGGTGGGCCCTGAATTCATCACAGGCAGCAGCCGAATGAAAGCAGGTACTGCCCAAAAATTAACCCTCAACATGATTTCTACGGCGATCATGATCCGACTGGGGCGTGTGCGAGACAACAAAATGGTGGACATGCAACTCACCAACTCGAAATTGGTGGATAGAGGAGTCAAGATGGTGATGCAGGACACCGGCCTAGATTATGAAACAGCCGAAACATTACTGCTTCAATATGGCAGCGTCAGGGCCGCTGTCGAACACCATGGAAGCCTTACGCAATGATCAGCGATGCTATTTTCCGTATTCGGTCAAACGATTCAGTGAGTATTTTTTCAGACGTAGCATAGCAAATTCTGAGACGACCTTCTGAAGCCGACTCAAACCATGCTGCGCCACCGGGCACAAGGGCCACTCGCGCTTTTTGGTGGATTATATCGACCAATGCTGCTGAATTCAGGTTGGTATGAACGATTTTTGGAAAAGCCAAATAGGTAGCATCCGCAACAACAGGCTCGAAAAACGGCGTATTTTCAATGAATTCAAGGGTGAGGCGCCGCATATAAGCGAGGTGTTTCCGAAAAGCGTCGAGCCAATCATCGCAAAGCGTCAGAGCCGCTGTGCCGGCAACCTGCGCAATACCGGTCATCCCAAAAGCAGTGGTTTGATGTTTAGATGCCTGGAACAAAGCCCGGTAGGTGGGTTCATCGGGACAAATGACATATCCAACGCGCAAGCCAGCCAGCCCGAAATTCTTGGACAATCCCGAAACAATAAGGCGCTTGGCGTAATACGGCAGTTGGCGGGAAGCGATGCTGGTGGTTGGACTGTTGAAATAAATATCAGACCATATTTCATCCGAAACCACCCATAAATCGTGTTGTGCAGCGAGCAATAGTATGTCGCGCAAGTGTTCCGATGATGGTTGTATGCCCAAGGGATTGTTGGGGTTACAAATAAAAATTGCTTTGGTGTTGGCATCAATGGCTGCCGACAACTTCTCCAAGTCAAACTGCGCAGTTGTTTGGTCAATTTCAACCGCTCGCACCTGCGCGTGCGTATGCTCGATGGCCTTTCTGAACAAAAAATCGACCGGATTGGGAATAATCGCATTGTCTCCTGCGGAAAGAATCATGTTGGCCGCGGTGAACAGCCCATAAGCCGCGCTGTTAACGGGCAAAATAAAATCAGGGTTGGCGGGAACTTGGTAGGTGCGTTCGTACCAAGCAGCAATGGCCTGTTTGAAAGCTGGCAGTCCATCGGGAGGGCCATAGGAAAAGTAGCCATCGGCGCAATAATCGGCAATAGCACGTGAGATTTCCCGGGCAACCGGAAAATCGGGGTCGGCGGCTGTCAGGGGAATGACATCTTGTTCAAGGGTGGCCCAGCGGAAGTTGAAAGCCTTCTGTCGGAGGGCGTCCAAATTTACCTGATCATTTGAAAATAAGCTCATATTAACCCGTTGATTCTGTTGGTCCCACGCCAC
>CAIZLM010000078.1 GCA_903933805.1 uncultured Bacteroidota bacterium
TGCCCAGCAATTCAACTGGACCATTCGCTACCCTGGTCAAGACGGTAAAATCGGTACCAGAAATTACAAGCTCACCACGGGGGGCAACCAACTGGGCTTGGATTTTACGGATCCAAAAACTTGGGATGACGTAACCCCTGGACAGGAATTATACCTCCCTGTGGGCAAAAAAATTCGTGTTCGTATCATTGCCAAAGACGTACTACACAATTTCGACCTGCCCCATTTCCGTGTTAAAATGGATGCAGTGCCGGGTATGCCCACCTACTTTGTGTTCACGCCGAAAACAACCACGGCGGAGTATCGCAACCAATTGCGCAAGTACCCGGAGTACAACGAACCATTTGATCCGGCAGATCCAAACGGACCAAAACGTTGGGAAAAATTTGACTACGAGTTGGCTTGTGCGGAGTTGTGTGGCAAGGGTCACTACTCCATGCGTCGGGTGTTGAAAATTGTTTCCCAAGAGGAGTTTGACGCCTGGTATAAAACACAGGAGTCCTTCTATCTCACGCAAATCCGCGGCAAAGTAGATGATCCAAACAAGGATAAAGTATTGGACATAGAAGTGCGTCAGCGCGCGGAATCATTCAATACCGATGTTAAAAAAGCTGTTGAATCAACAGTTGCGGCAGAAAAAACTTTGTCGCTGAGCAATATTGGCTACGAAACTGGTGCTGCAACACTTACGGCAAACAGCAAATACGAACTCGATAATTTGGTGACAGCGATGAATGCTTACCCCTCAATGTCAATTGAGGTAGCTGGACATACCGACAATGTTGGCGATGCTGCAGCAAACACAGCACTGTCGGCCGCTCGAGCAAAGTCTGTTGTTCAGTACTTGGTTGACAGGGGTATTGCGGTTGGCAGGTTGAAACAGCGTGGATATGGAGACAGCAAACCGCTTGCACCCAATGACACCCCGGAAAACCGTGCGAAAAATCGCAGGACCGAGTTTACCATTTTGAATTAAGTATCCACTCCTCTGAAAATTAAATTACAACTACACATAGCATGGCAAACATAGTTACCGCCGCTGAAACGCTTGAAGAAAAGCTCACCCAAGAGCTCGGTTTTGACGATCATTTTCATGAACACCATCATGGGGATAAGTATCAGTCGAACTTTCTCACGACGTATATTTTTAGTACCGATCACAAGATTATTGGTCGTCAGTTCCTGATGACGGGTATTTTTTGGGCCTTTATGGGCGCAGCCATGTCGATCATTTTTCGACTTCAATTGGGTTTTCCGGAGGCCGATATGGCGTGGCTGAGACCTATTTTGGGAAAGTGGATACAGGTGAATGATGCCGGCATTGGCAAACTTGATCCAGAATTTTATTACTCTTTGGTGACCATGCACGGTACCATTCTGGTGTTCTTTGTATTGACAGCCGGTTTGAGTGGTACTTTTTCAAACTTGTTGATTCCGTTGCAGATTGGGGCGCGGGACATGGCTTCTCCGTTGCTCAACGCCTTTTCGTACTGGTTCTTCTTTTTGGCTGGTTTGGTGTTGTTGCTCTCACTGTTTCTGAGCACCGGTCCGTTTGCGGGTGGTTGGACGGCCTATCCGCCCTTGAGTGCACTTCCGCAGGCGTCTGAGGGCTCTCAGGCGGGGATGACGATGTGGATCGTATCAATGGCACTTTTCGTAGTATCGGCCTTGTTGGGCGGTATTAACTATATCACCACGGTGTTGAACATGCGTACCAAAGGTATGACCATGTGGCGGATGCCCCTGACGATTTGGGCGTTTTTCATTACGGCAATTTTGGGTGTATTGTCGTTCCCGGTGTTGTTTTCCGGATTGTTGTTGTTGTTGTTTGACCGCAGCTTGGGTACGTCATTCTACCTCAGTGAGATTGTGGTAGGCGGTGAGGTTTTGGAGCGTATTGGTGGAAGTCCTATTCTTTTCCAACACTTGTTTTGGTTCCTAGGTCACCCGGAGGTGTACATCATCATTTTGCCTTCGATGGGTATTGTTTCGGAGGTACTGTCTGTAAACGCACGCAAGCCGATTTTTGGATATACCGCGATGGTATTTTCGATTTTGGCGATAGCATTTTTGTCTTTCGTTGTTTGGGCGCACCACATGTTTATGGCAGGTGTTAATCCATTCATCAGTAATTTCTTTGTAATATTTACCCTGATCATTGCGGTGCCCTCTGCGGTAAAAGTATTCAACTGGATTGGTACGGTGTATGGATCTAACTTCCGGTTTAACCCTGCGAGCTTGTTTTCCATTGGTTTTGTATCCATGTTTATTTCCGGTGGATTGACAGGTATTTTCTTGGGCAACTCGGCGTTGGATATACAGTTACACGACACATATTTTGTTGTGGCGCACTTTCACATTGTGATGGGTGTTGCGGCGTTTTTCGGAATGTTTGCCGGAATTTACCATTGGTTTCCAAAGATGTTTGGACGTTTCATGAACGAAACCCTTGGGAAGATTCACTTTTGGGGCACCTTGATTGGCGCTTATGCCATTTTCTGGCCCATGCACTACACCGGACTTGCCGGTGTTCCGCGTCGTTATTATGATGGAGGAGCTTCCTTTGATGCTTTCCGCCACTTCAGTGATTTGAATAAATTCATCACGATTGCCGCAATTTTTGTGTTCTTTTTGCAGGTATTGTTCATCGTGAATTTCTTCTACTCAATTTTCAGTGGCAAGAAACTGACCGTTAAAAACCCTTGGAGCGCCAATACCTTGGAATGGACGACCCCCATCATTGCGGGTCACGGCAACTGGCCGGATCGTATTCCTACGGTACAGCGTTGGCCGTACGATTACGCCAAGAACGGGGAAGACTTTATTCCACAGTATGTTCCACTGGAGGAAGGGGAGCACGACCATGGTGAAGGGCATTAATTTGTATAGGTAACTTTCGTAACTGGTTAGGTGGCACGCTGTCTGGCCCAAAAAGGCCCATTCTCCACCAGACGAAGCAGATTTTTTTGACCGTAGCGAGGCTATGGCCTGCAAAAATCTGCTTCGTCTGGCAAAAA
>CAIZLM010000079.1 GCA_903933805.1 uncultured Bacteroidota bacterium
TCGTGCTGGCGCCCAACCTGACGATCTACGAAAAACTCATTGAGGATTTTGGCAATCCGGCCTTTTCAAAATACGTCTTTCGAGGCATTGAGGAGATTGCCGCCAAACCGCCCGTCATCATCACCGGAGACAATTATGCGCAGTCCACCGGCTTGTTCAGCGGGCAGGAAATGCGCATCAATGTGTTCAACATCAGCAAGTTCAATAAAGACACGTCGGAAGAGCGCAGCAAGGAAAATAAAAACAAGCTGCCGCGCATCAAGCGCATTTCGGAGTATTTGGGGCAGTCGTATTGGGAGTATCTGATCAAACTGGATGATCTCGTCATCCTCATGGATGAAGCGCACCGCTACCACGCGGACAAAAGCAAGCAAGCCATTGCGGAATTGCGCCCGGTGCTGGGCATCGAACTGACCGCCACCCCCATTCTCGACGAAAAGGGCGCCCGTTTCAAAAACATCGTGTTTGAGTACAGTCTCGCCCAGGCCCTGCACGATGGCAAATACATCAAGATCCCCTCCATCGCCACCCGCGCCAACTTTGACGTAAAGGGTAAATCGCCTGACGAAATGGAGCGCATCAAACTGGAAGATGCCATCAGTGTGCATGAAAACACCAAAGTTGAATTGGAGCGCTACGCCCTCGAAACGGGAAGACCGAAAGTGAAACCCTTTATTCTGGTGGTTTGCAGCGATACCACGCACGCCAAACACGTATTCGACTACACGCAAAGCGACGCTTTTTATCAAGGCGCTTATGCGGATAAAGTGCTGCAAATTGACAGCACCACAAAAACGGAAGAGATCGAAAAGCAATTTGTCAACCTGGAAAAGGTGGATAATAAGATCGAGATTGTCATTCACGTCAATATGCTGAAGGAGGGCTGGGACGTCACCAATCTTTATACGATTGTCCCGTTGCGGGCGGCAAAAGCGCTGACTTTGATTGAGCAGACCATCGGGCGCGGTTTGCGCCTGCCCTTTGGCGAGCGCACCAACGACAAGCACGTTGACACGTTGACGGTCATTGCGCACGATAATTTCGATGCCATCATCAATGCCGCCAAAGACCCGAATTCGCTGCTCAACAAGATGCAGTTGGTAGAAATCCAGGAAGACGAACTGGGCGAGAAACGAATCGTCATCACGACGGGCGACCGCATCTCCGAGCGGCTAAAATCAGAACAGAAACGCCTTGACACCATTCAGGATGCCGTAGAAAAGCAGCGGGCACAATATTCGCTGGATGCCAAGCGCGCCATCATCAACGCCTTGCCTCTGGCGGTTTTAAAAGTACCCGTTCGTGGGGTACAGGATTTGGATAGGATAGAAGTGAAGGCGGCAGTCATACAGACAATTACGGAAGCATTGGCCAAAGCGCCCAAGACACTGTTTTCAACGGAAGAGCACTTGCAAATAGTGGAAGAGGCGCAACATGGGTACCTTAGTATGGTGCAGGAATTTCGGCAAAATATCATTGAAATACCGCGCTTTACCTTACAGCCAGCACCACCGGAGGCGGTTTTCAATCATTTTGATCTCGATACTGCTGGTGCTTCGCCTGAAAGCAATTTCGATTTGCACGAACTGGACGCCACCATCATGCGTCAAACCCTGACGGATCATGAGCGGGACTACATAGGTGTAATACGAGGTGCGAACATGGCGCGACCGGAAACGGCGGAACAGCGGATCGTATCTGATTTACTGCTGTTTCCCCAAGTGAATTATGACCAAACGGCGGATCTGCTTTTTAAGCTGGCCAGACAGGCAACGGCAGCTATTCGCGCCAATTTGAGGAGCACAGAGATGTTGGATACCGTGGTGCAGCATCACCGGAAATCCATTGCGCAGCGGATATACACCCAAATGAACAAGCATTTTGAAATCCGGCAAACGGGCTTTGTTACTTCGGATAAGGTACAGCCATTTACCCGGATTGAGCCCTGGAATGTGACGGTTCCGATATCAGCAGGCCGGCTGGACTGGAAGACCTCCACTTTCAATCGGGGAGAGGTCAGGAAGCACGTTTTTATGGGATTCAACAAGGCTTGCCACTTGGAATACTCTTTTGATTCTTTGCCGGAACTGGAGTTTTCACGGGTTCTTGAACATGATCCGGCCGTATCAAAATGGCTACGCCCGGCGCCTTCCCAATTCCAAATATACTGGGACCGACAATCAAAAAAGTACGAACCCGACTTTGTGGTCGAAACGGTCGAGAGGATCTATTTAGTGGAAATTAAGGCTTCCAACGAGATGACGAATTCAGACGTGCTACAAAAAGCCGAAGCTGCTATGATTTATTGCCGACAGGCTACGGGACATGCTCGGAAAACCGGCAAAAAAGAGTGGACGTACTTATTGGTGCCACATGATGCGGTAAAGGGGAATGTGACGTTTGGTCATTTGGAGGGGGCGTATGGAATGTATTGAATAAAACAAAGATTTTATCCATGATACTAGTAAAACCAGACAGCGTGCCACTCAACCAGTGACTAATTTTAAAGGGTAAAGAATGGCAGCAGCCTCGGGCAGGGATACTGGTTTTATGATTCCAAGATGCTGAAATCAA